>JASLRT010000025.1 GCA_030743815.1 Candidatus Neomarinimicrobiota bacterium
AGTCAAGTCTTCAAGATATCCAGCAGACAATGTCTGTATCAGGTCATTTCTTACTTCATAGTTATGAATATCAGTAGTTGAGACAACAAATGTGTGGTAGGACTCAACCATATTCCTAAGAGCCATATTATAACACAGTGACTTGGCTACAAGTACGGTCTCATTATCTCCCCATTTATAGGTGTACTCACCTTCCAGTATTACCCTTTCTTGAGCGAAAGAGAGTGAAAGCAGGATGGCATAAATGGATATAGTTACCTTTTTCATTTCGTAACCCAAACTCTGTAAGATTTTACTCCGCTTTGTTTTTGGAAAGATGCACTTCTTATCTCGCCAGCCAATAAACCTTTCGCAGTTGATCTCCTATCACCATTAATTGGAATACCATCTTCATCATAATAATCAATCATTACATAGGAATAACATTCACTCCCTTTATTAGATTGATAATCACAACGATCATTTCCTATCCTATCATCTCCAAACTTCTTCTTATAAACCACCTTAATTATTTGATCTTTTTCCAAAATACTTATAATCGTCAAGTATTTACCTTCATTAATAGCAGATGGTTTTGCAAAATTGCTCCTTCTCTTTACTTCCTGCTTCAAGGCTTTATTAAATGGCTCAGGTTGGATATAGGCCTTTAGCTTATAATATATAATATTGTTGTTCTTATCTATTCTTTCATCAACAACAGTTAAATCTTCTAAATACCCGGTAGATAGAGTCTGAATTATATCATTACGCACCTGCATGTTTCGTACATCTACCATGGATGAAACAAAAATCTGATAGCTTTCAACTGCATTTCTTAAGGCCATATTGTAACAAAGAGATTTAGCTTCGATCAAAGTCTCATTGTCGCTGAAGTTGTATTCAGCCTTTCCTTCAATCAGAACACGATCTTGCCCTAATATCAAAGAAGATAGTAGCAGTATAGTTAAGAAATATTGCTTAATGACAGAGATTCAAAAGGTTAAATGAAAAGTATGACCTGCTAAATTCAATCAATCAAAAAGGCGACTTTGCATTCGGCCAAAAGCTGTTGGTCCATAGAACTAATCAAACCAGCCCCATCACCTTCCACTACTGCATCACTAGGAGTCGTTCCGCTGGTGCCTTTTGCTTTTAGCACTAATGGATTATCTCCAATTCTGATCATTGATTGAGGATTATCAATTTTTTTTATGTAGCCAACTACACCCATGCTTGTGGCATATTGCCTAGATACTGTCCTCATTCCATAGAGAACCGAACCGTCTACTGTGACAATTTTCGGAGCCATAGAAGGCACAATCTTGTTACCCCTTAAATCTATAACAAGACCAGTATAAGGCTTTGCGGGTGGTGGCGGTGGTGTAGTAGATGGTTCATATACAGGTTCCTTTGCTTCAGCAGATTTCTTTGATCCTCCGCTGGGCAAAACCGCTTGGGAATATTCCCCTAATAGTGGCATTGTTATAGAGATAGTACACACCCATTTTTCACCATCTCTTTCATATGCAACAGAATTGTCATCAAACCACGCTTGTCTAATATATCCACTGGCTTCAGAGACCACTAAATCTTCTTCAACTTCAAGATTACGCATTGTAGTTCTGGAATCGATCCTGACATCTTTTAAGGCTTCAATTAGATTGCGTCGGGCATCAGTTTTGGCCCCTCTTTCTGCTATCAGCTTGTTTTTACCATAAGCTGCTCCCTCTACAGTAATAGTTTTATTTATCCAGTCAATCTCTTGTGAAAAAACTGTGGTAAAGATGATTATAGTACTGACAAGTGTTCTACGCATAGCTACAACCTTTGGTTAGCATTAAAAAAACTCTACTAGCTGCTGAAAAAATCTCCCGCTGAGTTAATCTATACAGCTATTAAGAGAAAATCAACTCTTCAAAAAATTATATCACTCTGTGGGTCCTTCTTTCATCCCGACCGTCCCCCCGTCATTTTTCAGATTGAGATTGGGAAAGTGGTTGAGAAAGCTGATGTGATAGCATAATAGGAAAACTAAGGAGAGATAGCAGTAAAGCCAAGATATAACGATCTTCACATTACTTTTTATCTTATCTCAGTCAAGCTGTTCGTGTTTCTGTCCATCCAATGATAACCTGCATCTGTTACCAATTCAAGACGAACTTGGGTCAAGGAAACCTTCAAGTTTTCCAAATCTTTGAAGGTTTTCTCATCAGAGGGTTTCCCCTTTGTGTTTAAGAGCCTTTTTGTTTTATAAGCCGTTGAACTAAATTCCGTCTGCATGGCTATTCTCATCACAGGATCGTCAGGTTACATCGGCACCGAATTGTGCCGCAGATATGAACTTGATGAAACGGTGGAGGATATTGTCGGCCTCGATGTCGTTCCTCCTAAAGAAGACTTCTCCAAGCTCGTTTTCTATCAGAGAAACTGTAACAGTGATCTGATCGATATTTTTCAGAACCATCAGATTCAGACGGTAATCCATCTCGTCTTTGCACTGAATCCCACACACGACTCAAAGAAGATGTTCGAAATAAATGTAGGCTCTCTGGAGAATGTCATGAGTCATGTGGACCAGTTTGGCGTGCGGCGATTGGTGGTGACCAGTTCGGCCACGGCCTATGGCGCTCATTCGGATAATCCTCCACGGCTAACGGAAGATAACGCAATCAGAGGCAATGAAGGATTTCAATACTCTCGCGATAAAGCCACTGTCGAGAGCCGGCTCGCCGATTTCCAGAATTCCCATTCTGATGTGGATGTAATCATCGCACGGCTCGCTATCGTATGCGGCCCACACATCAACAACTTTGTTTCACGGTATGTGAGTAAGCCGCTGGTTCCGTTGGTGAAAGATGCCGATGTAGAGATGCAGTACATTCATGAAGAAGATGTGGCTGATGCTCTGTACGTCATGGCTGCCGAAGCACCTGCCGGTGCGTACAATCTCGGTCCGCCTGAAACCATCTCCGATGAAAACGCCGTAGCAGAGATGGGAGGGCGAGTTCTCAGGTTGGGGCCGCGCTTAATACGATGGCTTACCGCACTGGCTTGGAGCTTAAGACTTAAGTTTCTGACGGAGGCGCCGAGTTCAATGATCGATTTTATCGAATTTCCGTGGGTGGTGGACGGCAGTAGAATTGAAAGGGAGACAAGTTTTCGCTATCGGTATTCCTCCTCTGACGCCATTCGGGCCTTCGCTCAGAAACGGCAGGAAGCGTAGATATGGCCGGTTTGCATCCGCAGCTAACGCACTTCCCCATCGCCCTGATTATGACAGCGTGTCTATTTCAAGCCGTCCTCGTCTTCAAGCGCTCCTGGATGTGTCGATCAACACCGCTATGGCTGTTAGGCTTTTCCCTTGTCCTGACTCTCGGAGCCACACTCTCTGGCGAAGATGCAGTAAACCTTGCCCAGCAGGAGACTGATATTCCGGCGGCCGCCGGAAAAGTCATGGAACAGCACGAAACATACGCGGACGTGACTTTCTGGGGGACGCTCATCGTTTTCTTCGGCTGGCTGTGGCTGTTCCTCAAGAATCCTGTTGATCGGCGCCTGGATGTTGCAGCACTTCTCTGCCTTCTTCTTCTCTCCATCTCGGTCGGCATCACAGGGTACCTAGGCGGCAAACTGGTCATGACCCACGGCGTTGGTGTGGGACTTCTGTGAAACGCCGCGACTTCCTCAAATCCCTCTCACTGTTTTTTGCCCATAGCGCCGTTCCTCTCATCCGACCGCTGGGGGCGACCGGTTCTGTTGTAGGACAGACTGCTTCTGTCTGTGATATTCATATTCATCTCTTGGGTACAAGCGAAACAAATGATTGTTTTGTCAGCCGGGAATATGCCAAGTCTCTTGTCTACAGAGCATCATCGCTTTTTATCGATATCGATCAATCCGGTTCACCGGAAGAACGTGACACTAAATATGTTGCCCGTCTGAAGCAGCTGTTCGATGAATCTGATCAGCATCGGTACGGGGTTTTGCTGGCTATGGATGGGGTTTATGACGCAGCAGGCAATCTTAATAAGGAAGATACACCGTTTTATGTGTCTAACGACTATCTCCTTTCAGTCTGTGCTGAAAAGGAAGAATTCGTGCCCGGTGCTTCGGTCAATCCTCACAGAAAGGATGCCCTCGACGAACTGGCAAAAGTGGCAGAACAGGGTGCTGTCCTTGTGAAGTGGATTCCCAACAGTCAGAACATCGATCCTTCTGATGACCGACTTATTCCATTCTATCGCCGCTTGCGGGAGCTGAATCTCCCCCTGTTGTCACACAGCGGTACGGAGCATACAGTTTCCTCTGTGGATCAGTCGTATGGCGATCCGGCACGATTGCGGACGGCGCTGGAAGAGGGTGTAAAAGTGATTGTGGCGCACTGCGCTGCGGGAGGGGGAGATAGAGATGGTTCGTACTTCTACCGCTTCATCGATCTGCTTGGAGATTATGCAAACTTGCATGGAGATATTTCGGGATTGGGGATGCTTCATCACCAGCGGCGAATGCGTTATCTGCTGGATCATCCTGCGCTTTTTGAAAGGATGTACTACGGCAGCGACTTTCCGCTGCTCTCTTTCCCGTTCACGAGTCCTTACTACTTTTTAGGCAGACTGCCTCTGAGTAAAGCATGGAGAATCCTGGAGGTCGATAATATTCTCTTGCGTGATGCGGCTAAACTACAGGCACTTGACGTTCCGCCTTCCTGCCTCGCGAGGGGAATGAATCTGATCTCAGAGACGACATGAACTGGCTGATCACTACAGTTGTCCTTCTATTTCTGGTGATCGTCTTTCGCCGCCGCCTAAGGTTCATCTGGCGGCTTTTCGTGATTGTTGGCAGTACAGTACCTGGTCCTATCAAGTCGCTCTTCAACCGCGTCAGTCGGGCCGTTTCCATGGAGTTGAGTTCCTACCTTGACGGAGATGGCAACGACCAGCCGCTTCGTATCTACCATCCTGCCACCGCGGGTGAATGCGCGGCATTTATTCTTTACCCCGGGGCCTCCCCGGCCGGCGAAGAACATGAAGCCGTAAATGAACTCGCCCTGGCACTGGCGAGAGGCGGCTTCAGGGTGTTCCTACCGCGAATCCCCGAACTGAAGAAGGTGCTCATCCGCCAGGAGTCCATTAATCACATAATCAGAGTATATGAAGCTGTCAGCGGAAGACAAGATGTGGACGCGACACGGATTGCCGCCGTCGGTATGAGCTTTGGCGGCAGTCTGATGGTCAAGGCGTGCTGTGACAAAAGGATGATCGTAAAACCGGCCGTTGTGCTTTCCTACGGGAGTTTTTTCGATTTCGAAAAGACGTTAGAATTCGTTCTGACAGGAAACTTCAGCGACGGGATCAATGATTATCACCTGGAACCTCACGAGTGGGGTCGAGTCGGTTTTTTCCACAACTTCATTCAATATGTAGATGGAGACTTCGATTTCAATAATGTGCAATCGTATCTGCTCACATGTGCTGGGGCTGAAGAAGATAAAGTCTTGGCGGCATATAGCGATCTTTCACGGAAAGATCAGAGGTTCGTGGATAAGATTCTCAAAGATAGTGATTTGGAGACACAAAAGCTGGCGCAAGAAACCTTGGCTAAAGTCCGTGCGACTATCGAGCCGCTCTCGCCTAGATCGTTTTTGGATCGAATCGACTTTCCTCTCTTTCTTATGCACGGAGCCAACGATACCATGGTTCCTTTCACGGAAACTGTGATGTTCGATAGAGCTCTTCGAGAAAGAGGAAAGCAAGTCGACACTTTCATCAGTTATCTTTATGCCCATTCGGAGGTAACAGAACACAGTAAGGGCTACATAGGTTTTATAAGAGAGGCATGGAAGATTGGTGTTTTCATGAGCAGGTTACTGGGTAAGCTTGTGTGACATCTGATTCGATGGGAGACAGACAGGCAGGTGTGAAGCCGAAAAACAGCAAAATTCCTATCTTCAAGCCTTTCGAGGAAAATGCTTGACTTTCTCGACGAGAAGGTCTAAAATCGCCGTCGAGAAAGAAAAGCAACCATTTTCCATTAAATAAAGGAGATACACAATGGCTGAAAAAGTCAAGACTGTAGGCGTTAACAAGGAATCTGGTTACCTCTATTATCTTGGAAAAGATGGTGACGTATGGCGTTCCAAGATGGCTCGTGCGGGAAAAGGTGGCGGGAACGCCGAAAGAGTTGCCGGCGCGGGAGTGGCCAGACAATCAGGATACCTCTATTTCGTCGATAAGGACGGGGATGTCTCCCGTGCGAAGATGGCAAGGGGTCGTTAGTACTTAGCTTTCGCTGGGTCTTTGAAAAAGCCTCCTTTGGGAGGCTTTTTTGATTTAAGGGAGAATCGAGTAATATGATGAATCGATCTGGGAAAGGAGTATTAGCGATAATGTGCTCTTTCACATAAATTTCAGATGAAGAAGTTGCCTGGGTGTGCTCAACAGTCGAGAGAAGAAGATATGAGGAACACTCTATTTTCTGTTATCATCTCAGGTTGGTTCGCGACGGTTTTAAGCGGGCAAGTGGAGTACACGACGCAGATTCAACCTGTGTTCGATACAAGCTGTAACTTTACTGCATGTCATGGCGGAAATGCTGGCGGCCTGAACCTTACATCCTATGACAATCTGATGAAAGGCGACAGTAACAACGGACCGGTAGTGACGCCCGGGGATGGTGTTTCTGAAGTAAAGCTTCCTGCAGATTCTAAGAAGCACCGCTGATACTCTGTTCTGATTGAACCGAGACCCGGATAGAGAATATAAGTTCAAACATATCATACGAATGAAAGAATCAGAGTTAGCTGTTCAAACAGTAGCCCGTTTTGCCGCAGAGAATCATGATGGATTCCTTGAGGAACTGAAGGATCTTATAAGGATCCCCAGCATCTCGAGTAGTACCGAACATAAGGGTGATGTCGAGCGTTGTGCACAGTTTACCAAGAAAATCATGTTGGAGATCGGACTTGAAAAAGCCGAGATTTGGGAGACAGATGGTCATCCGATTGTCTATGGCGAATGGTTGGGTGTTTCCGGAAAGCCAACCGTTCTCATATATGGTCATTACGATGTTCAGCCAGTCGACCCTCTCGATCTCTGGGAGACGCCGCCTTTTGAACCTTCTGTCAGGAACGGTAAGATGTACGGGCGCGGATCGGTCGATGATAAAGGTCAGGTTCACGTTCATTTGAAGGCTGTTGAGTCTTGGCTGAAGGAAGCAGGCGCACTGCCGGTCAATTTGAAGTTTCTGATAGAAGGAGAAGAGGAGGTCGGTAGTAAGAATCTGAACACCTTTTTGAAAGATAACCGGCAGATGCTGGCTGCTGATGTTGTGCTTATTTCTGACACCTCAATGATCAAGAAGGGGGTACCGTCTATCTGTTGCGGTCTGCGCGGCCTGGCCTATTTCCAGATTGACCTGCGCGGGTCCGGACAGGATCTCCATTCGGGATCGTTTGGCGGCGCTGTCAAGAATCCCATCCATGCGCTGACAGAGATAATCAATCAGCTGAAGGATGAAAAGGGTCGCATTACCATTCCGGGATTTTATGATGATGTGGTTGAGCTGGCACCCGACGAAGAAGAAGCACTGGCAAAGCTGCCGTTTGATCAAGAGGATTTTCGCAAGGAGATCGGCGCGGCTAAACTTTACGGCGAAGAAGGGTTTTCGGTGCTGGAGAATCTCTGGGCCCGCCCCGCCCTTGACGTGTGTGGAATCTGGGGCGGTTTCACAGGAGAAGGATCAAAGACAGTCATCCCGGCTGAGGCTCATGCAAAAGTCAGTATGCGGTTGGTTTCTAATCAGGATCCTGAGACTGTCGCTACCATGTTCGAAGATTATATCAGGAAAATTACACCGCCGGAAGTTGAACTGTCGGTGCAGCGGATGCACGGTGGATTGCCCTTCCTCGCCGATACCAGCCACCCTGCTTTCGAAGCTTCAGTGAGAGCACTGAAGAGAGGATTCGATAGTGACGCTGTGTTCATTCGCGAGGGCGGTTCTATCCCCTTTGTGCAGACTCTCAATGAAGTGCTGAATGTCCCTATTGTTATGGTAGGTTTTGGTCTGCCAGATGAAAATGCCCACGCACCCAACGAGTGGTTCGATATGGAGAACTATGAAAAGGGTATCCTCAGTAGCATATATCTGTATGATGAACTGTCACGAATCTGATTAATATTAAGTTCACAATCCCGACCTTTTCCAAAATGAAGCACGATCTGCGGTTGATCTCCGTCCTAGCTGGATTCTGGTTTATCTTGCCGGCGACAATCATGGGTGAAGTGTGTAATCTAGTCTCTGAAATTGAGGTGACCGGCCATCGTAAGACGAAGGAGTACATCATCCGGCGCGAAATACAGCATCCTGTAAATATCCCGCTGGACAGTACGCTAGTGGAAGAAGACAGGGATCGGATAGAGAATCTTGGCATCTTCAGCATCGTCAGCTGGCAGATGGTTCCGAATGAAGACGGATCGTGTACTCTCAGCTACAGCGTAATCGAGACATTGGGGATTATTCCCGGTGCTATGCCTATCTACTCGGAAGATAGAGGGTGGTCGCTTTCCGGCGGTGTCCTGATCAAGAACTTTCGCGGCAGGAACGAAAACCTGAATCTTGGTGGGAGCATCGGAGCTTTCAAGACGTTTGGCTTAGAGTTTCTCGACCCGTGGATAATCGGTGACCACATTTCATTAAGCATCCAGACTGGTCGCGCCATTTTTTCACATCCGTTTCTTGAATACGACATAGAGACAATTTCATTTGAAGCAAATGTGGGGCGCTACTTTGGTTATGAGAGGAGGGTGAGTGTTGGGTTTGAGCTAGAGAGTAAGTCTTTTCAGGGAGAAAATGAGATATTAGACTATACCTATATCGCGCCCCAGGGGACATTCATATACGACACGCGTGACATCTATACCGATCCCAGCAACGGCATGCTGTTTATCGAAAACTTATATGCGGTGCTCGATTTTGAGGGGGATCAAAATAATTTTCTGAAGTGGTTTCAATCGTATAGCTTTTACCATACCCTGATCCCGGGTCTGAAAAAGCTGACGGCCGGAATAAACCTGAAGGGGATGCTCTCCTTCGGAAACTTGCACGATGTGTGGGTGAGCTATCTCGGTGGCGGTCTGAGTGTGAGAGGCTGGCGTGTCCCTGAACGCAAAATTTACCGTGATGAATCGATGGCGTTCAGATTTGGCCATCACTGGATTGTCACCTCTGCGGAGCTCCGTCAGACCATTATTCCGAGATCAATCACACCCATAGACACGGAGTACGGACTTATCGCCGCAGTTTTCGCAGATGTGGGGATGATGTCCACCTCCATCAAGACACTGTTTGATCAATCTCCCATGGCCGGCATCGGTGTCGGTGTGCGCATCCCGTGGCCTATAGCCGGTATCATCCGACTCGACTATGGCTGGGCCTTCAGAGAGGGGAAGTTTATGGAAAGAAGTTTTCATTTGGCTGTCGGACAGAAGTTCTAAAGCGTCAAGGAGTATAATAAAAATGAAACCGCCGCAACAGTTTGAAGATCTGGTAGATAGGTTTTACGATGACTATTTCAACTTTAATCCCACGCTGGGTCGGCAGATGGGATTTAAACAGTATCTGGGAAAGATACCCGATTTTGCGTATGAAACTATCATGGGTTTCCATCGGCGGCTTCAATTTTACCTTATTGAGGTTAAGCGACTGCAAGGCGAAAATCTTGACCGACAGAGTCAGGCTGATCTGAAACAACTCGAGTTGACTGTTGAGTATGAAACGTTTGCAATTCATCGGCTTTGCTGGTGGGCAGAAGATCCTATGGCGTACGCTGAACATCTCGATGTCAGTCACTACATGAAGCGCAACTATGCTCCGTTGGAAGAGCGAATTCTGCACGTCACTGACCATCTTTCCCAGGTCGCTCATTTCCTGGAACAGCAGCGGTTCAATCTGAAACCTGTACAGCCGCGAATCAACTTGGTCACCGCAATTGAGATGTACCAGGGATATAGAGATTTCTATAGGGGTGACGTATTGGAATTCTTTCAGAATGTTGCAGACGGCCGCATTCGTTCTCAGCTTGATGCCGCCGTGGAAGCAGCTGCCGCGGCCGTTAAAAAATTTGTTCTGTATATGGAAGAGGAGTTGTTGCCCGCCGCGACTGAAGAATTTACCATCGGACGTTTCAAATTCATCGATATGCTCCAATTAGGAGAAATGGTGGATATTGAGCTTGATCAACTCCTGAAACTGGGAGAGACTGACCTTGAGCAAAACAGGAAGCGGTTTGAGTCAGAAGCGCTTAGCTACTTGCCAGATAAGAAGCCCCAGGAAGCGATGCAGGAGATCGCAAGCAATCACCCCTCTCCGGAAAGCCTCACCAGCGATACAGCCGACATGCTGGAACAGATAAGACAGTTTCTCATCGATAACGAACTTGTAACGGTGCCGTCGGAAGTGCGGATTTTGGTGGAGGAGACTCCTGGTTTCATGCGCTGGGCGTTCGCGATGTGCGACCCACCCGGGCCGTTTGAGGAGGTAGCCACTGAATCTTTTTATTATGTTACAAATGTTCACCCGGACTGGAGTGACAGACAAAAGGAAGAGTGGCTGACAAAGTTTGATTACGCAACGTTGGACAATATTTCTGTACATGAAGCGTATCCGGGACACTATGTCCACTATCAGCACACACTGTCGGCGCCATCGAAGGTTGCGAAGATTGCCGGCGCCTATTCTTTCTGGGAAGGTTGGGCCCACTATAGCGAAGAGATGATGCTGGATGAGGGGTGGCATGCAGGTGAACCTCAATACAGACTGGCGCAGCTGTCCGAAGCCCTCTTGCGCGACTGCCGTTATATCTGTGCCATCAAAATGCACACCGGGGGAATGACTGTCGATGAAGCTACCACTTTCTTCATGGAAAACAGCTATATGGAAGAGACGCCGGCCAGAAAGGAAGCCGAGAGAGGAACTTACGACCCGGGCTATCTGAACTATACGCTGGGCAAACTGATGCTCCTCAAATTGAGAGAGGACTGGAAGACACAACAGGGGAAAAAGTACTCTCTCAAGCGGTTCCACGATACACTTCTCTCATTCGGTGCACCGCCTCTTCCGCTCGTCAGAGAGCTGATGCTTGAGGAGATGGGTGAAATCCTGTAATCGATATTCCGCCCTCTCTTTCACGGTTGTCGTCATTTCACCGTGCTGATTCGAATTCTCCTCAGACGAGTGTGGCTGTCGTGGCTGATGGTGGCGCTCTGGACGCTGCTGATCTATGTAACTATTCCGCTGGCCAATGCGCTTCAGAATACGTGGGTTCGGTTCTGGGGACGCCAGTCGCTGCTACTGGTCGTTGTTGCCGTTCTATCCCTTGCGACGGTGATCACTTTTCTTGCCATGCGGCGGTCTGACAGGAAGGTAAGATGGCATCAATATCTGTGGATACTCCTGGTCTTCGCAGCATATGTCTATTTTACTTACAGTCTCAGGAGTCTTCCTGCAGAAGCACTCCATTTTATCGAGTACGGCGTCTTGGGGGCTCTGGCGTTTCTGGCATTCAGACACAGGGTTGAGAACAGTTCCATCTATTTCATTAGCGCAGTATTCTGTCTTTTGGTTGGTACGGTGGATGAAATAATCCAGTGGATTGTTCCGCAAAGGTTCTGGGATTATCGAGACGTTTGGCTGAACGGTGTTGGCGGAGGCCTCATTCAGCTCGGCATCTGGAAAGGGCTATCACCATCATCCGTACAGAAAAGATGGAATCCGTTTTCCGTCAGGTTACTTGTCCGTCTAACCGCCGCCTCCGTGATTCTACTGAGTCTGTGTGCATCAAATACACCCGCCCGGTTCCAGTGGTATACCAACCGCATAGGGCTGCTTCGACCTCTTGCTGGCAATCCGCAGATGATGAATGAATTCGGATACAGGCATGCTGATCCCGATTTTGGTGAATTCTACTCAAGACTATCTCTGTCGGAGTTGCGTGAAAATGATGAGAGGAGTGCCAGGGAGGCGGCAAAAGTTCTGGATGACTATTCAGGCGACGACCGCTATCAGGACTTTCTGCACCAGTATCCTTCGCATAAAGATCCTTTAATTCACGAAATGCGTGTTCATCTTTTCCGTCGCGATAGATACATGAATCGTGCTCGCGAAGCAGAAGATGAAGAATCACAACGAGAGTATTTGACGGTAGCCCGCGCCGAAAATCTAATCGTGAGCAAGTACTTTACTCAAACTCTTTCGTCTTCTTCGTACCGGCTGGGCCCGGCCGCAAGGGACTTGCTGGAACGGTTCGAACCACAAACAGCCGACTACAGCAGCGCAGTGGACAGACATCTGGTTACGACTATATCCGAGCGGGCACTTTGGCTGATGGCGCTCATCATCCTGTTCCTGTTGGCGGGTTTGCATCAATACAGCTACAGAATGGAGGAAAGGTCCAAGTGAAGATATCAGGAATCAAGAGAGTATTCTCCGGTGCACCTTGGGAGAAATCGGTGGGCTATTGCAGAGCAGTGCGATTCGGAGATCAAGTGTCCGTGTCAGGTACAGCCCCCGTCGCCCGTGACGGTTCAGTCCACGCTCCCGGGGATGCTTATGAGCAGGCGAAACGGTGTTTCGAGATCATCGAGCAATCTCTGAAAGAGGTAGACGCAAGCCTTGACGGTATTATAAGGACGAGAATGTATGTAACGGATATCACTCTATGGAAGAAGTTTGGCCGGGCTCACAGGGAGTTCTTTGGCGAGCATCCGCCGGCAACGACGATGGTGGAAGTTCAGTCCCTGATCGATTCTGAAATGCTGATTGAAGTGGAAGCGGAGGCCATCATCCGCTCTGAGTGAATCCTGTCTGTTACCGCCGCCGCCGAGATTTCAAGATCATCACTTCTTCGAACTTTTTCTCAGTTCCACTCTTTAAGCGTTGGATATTACTTCGGTGGGTTGTAATGATAAACAGGGGAACGAAAAGTGAAAAGATAGTCAGCGATGGCTCTGCCTTCGCGAAGCCCAGCAAGGGAATGAGCGCCACGGCAATGGGAAGTGTAATTGATGCTGACATGCTACTTGCTGAGACATAGCCCCAGCGCATAAAGACCAGGCTGAACACAAGGGCGCAGATTGGTATGGCAACGGGGTAGAGGGCCAGCAGTACGCCAGCAAGGGTGGCGACGCCCTTACCGCCGCGAAATCCTCCGAAGATGGTAAATGTATGACCGAGCACGGCGGAGAATCCTGCCATAATCTGGACGATTCCAAAATCCGATATAACAAGATCCCCTAAGGACCAGGCCGCTATCACGCCAGCTGCCAGCCAACCTTTAAAGATATCTACCGTGCCTACCACCAGCCCAGGCTTCCAGCCGACGACTCTAACCACATTCGACATACCAGCGTTGCCGCTGCCGTGTTCTCGAATATCGATATTCTTGACTAGCCGCGCCACGATGATACTGGTAGGAAAAGATCCAGCCAGATAACTCAATATGAGAACCAGAAACAGGCCCATTTCGACTCAGTTTATTGTGATATTTCTAGCGATGATTTGTGGGAACTTTTCATAGTCACTGGAGTAGATATGATTGCTACAGCCAGTTCGGGAGCTTTCTGTCTCACCCTCCTTAACCCCACTTAAGCTTCCGGACTGGTTTCTTATTTGTCCTTTGTTCTAATCTTGTTCTTTTTAGGAGCCAGCATTCCGCCTGAGATTATCGATTTTAATCCTTCTTCAACCGAGAGCTCGGCATCGATGGCCTCCTCCTTGGGAACGATGAGCATGAATCCTGAAGTGGGATTCGGTGTGGTAGAGACGAACACATGATAGAATTCTTTACCGTCCTCATTTGTCGATTCGCCGGTGACAAAAGCGAGAGTCCACGTATGCTCTTGAGGGTAGGGGATCAGGATGGTTTTCTGGAAGGCGCGGCTCCTCGTTCCGCTGAGGGCTTGTGTGATCTGCTTGGCGGCTCCATAAACCGTATTTGCCACCGGGATCCGTGCAAGAATATTTTCGCCTAGATTGACGAATTGATGCCCGAGAAAGTTGGTTATAAGGAGACCGAAAAGATAGAGTGATAAAAGTGTGATGATGAAGCCCAGTCCTGGAATGTGAATGGGTAAGATTGCGTCAAGGACGGGGGAAGCAAATCCGTCAAAAAAATTGAAGAGGACTTTGATGACGTAGAAAGTGGCTACAACAGGTGCGATTGTAACCAGTGCCGCGACGAATTTGCCACGGAAGTGTTTCAGGATGCCGGCCATAATTTAGCGGTAAGTTAATTCAATACGGCAATTTGCACAATCGGAAGGAGGTCAACAGTTGTGAAACTTTGCTAAAGTGCACCCTCATGTGCAAGGAGCCACGATTTCATTTTTAGTCCGCCCCCGTATCCGCCGAGGGAACCGTCGTGGCTCAACACTCTATGACAGGGGATAACGATGGGGATGGGGTTGGTGGCATTGGCACTTCCTACGGCCCGTACCGCTGTTGGCGCTCCCATGCGTTGCGCAATTTCCTTGTAGGATGCGGTCTCTCCGTAAGGGATATCATGGACGGCTTGCAAGGCTTTATGTCGAAACGTGGTGGTTCGCAAGTCGAGAGGGAAGGTGAAGCTTTCTCTCTTACCCCTGAAATACTCTCTTAATTGAGCTGTTTCGCACTTTAGGGCGCCGTCATTTTTAGCGATTGTTTCTTGCGGGAACTGTTTTGCTAGCCAGGATAGGGTGGATTCCTCCAACTTACCCGGTAGACCGACACGACATAGACCTTTATCTGATTTTGCCAGGAATAACGGGCCGATGGGTGTTTTGAGGTGAGTATAGGCGATCACGCGCCCGGGAGGTCGCCCATCCTGATGGGGAGTTTGCGAACCCTTTTCCCGGTAGCGGCAAAGACCGCATTTGCCACGGCAGGTGCTATGGGTGGCAGGCCGGGCTCACCGACGCCCGTTGGCGGTTCGCTGCTGTCCATGACGTACACTTCGATCTTCGGCATCTCGTCTATTTGCAATAACGGGAAGTCGTGGAAGTTACTCTGGACGACTCGTCCCTTTTCAATGGTAATCTCTCCCTTTAATGTTGCGCAAAGTCCATAAACAATACCGCTCTCAATCTGAGTCTCCACGATAGAGGGATTCACTACCTGACCGCAATCGACGGCACAGATCACCCGATGGACTGTCACGCTATCGCTTCTTAATGATACTTCCGCAACCTGTGCAACGTAAGAGCCGAACGAGGCGTGGCAGGAAATCCCGCGGTAGCGACCGATGGGTGCCTTGGTGTCCCAGTCCGATTTCTCAGCCGCTAGGCGCAACACGCCGGCATCCCGCGGCGAATCTGAAAGAAGCTCCAGCCGGAACTTGAAGGGGTCCTCTCCCGCCGCCGAAGCCAATTCGTCAATGAAGCACTCGCTGGCGAATGCATTCTGAGAATCGTACACTGAACGCCACCAGCCAACGGGGATGGCTGTATTTGTCATCTTATAGTCGACAAGAATATTTGGGATATTGTATGCAATATCTTTAGCACCTTCTAGGGCAACTTTGTCGAGTTTCTCCTTAAATGGAACCGGAAACGTAACATAATTGGAAAAGATGATGGATGGCGCTACAACTCTGTGGGCCAGTGCGATGACATCGCCTTGCTCGTTCAATCCTCCTCTAAGAATATGCCGGCTGACTGGCCTGTAATAATCGTGCTGCATGTCGTCTTCGCGTGTCCAGAGGAGTTTGACAGGCTTAGCCACTCTTTTGGATATCTCTACGGCATCTGAGACAAAATCGTTGAAACTGCGCCGGCCGAAACCGCCGCCGAGGAAGGTTACGTTCAACTCAACTTTCTCTAAAGGTAATCCCGCTATCTTGGCAGCATCTTTTTGTGCATGTTGAGGTGATTGCGTTGGCGCCCAGACCCTGCACGTGTCACTTTTAACGTCCGCTACGCAACACATCGGTTCCATGGTGGCGTGAGCCTGGAATGGTGCCTCGTAGACCGCTTCAACGACCCTGGCAGATTCTTTCAGAGCTTTCTCAGCATTGCCCTCTTTTCGACCCGCTGCACCCTTTCTCTTACTGCGGGTAATAAGCATCTCATCAATCCTGCTGCTATCAAGGTCAGTGTTGGGGCCCTCATCCCAGCTGATCTCAACGGATCTTCTCGCTTCAAAGGTCTTCCAAGTAGACTCGGCAACTATGGCCAAACCTTTCTCGACTTTGAATACATCCAGGACGCCGTTCATCCCCATCGCCTCTTTCGCATCAAAACTTTTCAGTCTGCCGCCGAAGACCGGACAGCGAACCACAGTAGCATGGACCATCCCCGGGATTTTAATGTCCATGGCAAACCTGGCTGTACCGTCTACCTTCTCCACTGTATCCGTTCGGGGGATGTTTTTGCCGATTAATCTGAATTCATCTGTGTTCTTTAAGGAAATTTGTTTAGGAATAGGCAGTTTTGCTGTGCTTTTAGTCAGGTCGCCGTATGAGAGTTTCTTTCCGGAGTTGCGGTGGATTACGGCTCCGTCTTCCGTATAGCATTCACTCTTATCTACCTTCCACTGTTTAGCCGCTGCTTGCAGAAGCATTTCTCGAGCCGTAGCTCCCGCTTTCCGTAGCGGTTCCCAGAATTTTCGTATCGATTGGCTGCCGCCTGTGCTCTGACTACCGTATCTATCGGGATGAGCCGAAGCTTGCACCACCCGAACCTGCGACCAATCCAGATTCATCTCTTCAGCGATGATCATCGGCAGCGATGTCCGGACGCCTTGGCCCATCTCCGATCGACCGACGGTGAGAGTGACGCTGTTATCGGGATTGACGGCGATCCAGACGTTGGGCTGGAACGGTTTCTGGGTATCGATTCCGGTCGCCAGCAGTCGATTTTTTGCCGGCAAGTAAAAACCGATGACAAGTCCCGCTCCCGTGGCGGAGGAGACTTTGATGAAGTCGCGACGACTGATGGTTCTCTGCTCAGCCACGCCGTATCTCCTTTGCGGCCCGGTGAATGGCCTTACGGATGCGCTGGTAGGTACCGCAGCGGCAGAGGGTCATCTTCATGGCGACATCGATGTCTCTGTCACTAGGGCTCGGGTTTTCCTTCAGGAGAGCCGCCGCTGTCATTATTTGCCCTGACTGGCAATAGCCGCACTGAGGAACATCCTCGGCAATCCACGCCTTCTGAACGGGGTGTAGACCGTTTTGCGATAACCCCTCGATGGTAGTGATTTCCCGATCCTCAGCGTACTCCACGGTTGTCATACAGGAGCGGGCCGGTTCACCGTCCAGATGGACAGTGCAGGTGCCGCAAAGGCCTCTGCCGCAGGCGTACTTGGTGCCGGGCAGATTGAGATTGTCCCGGATGACCCAGAGAAGCGGGGTGTCGGCGTCTGCCTTGACGCTCTGTTTCTTGCCGTTTACAGTGAGTGTGAAGCGGGGCATTTGCAACTAGCCGAAGATAATGATTGGATGAGGGAGATTCAAGGAATTTTAGTTCTCTTCACGATGAATCATCTACTCAAATCCATGCCAAAGATAGTACGTCACCAGACCACGCCACGGGCGCCACGATTCGGACAGATCCCGAACTTCAGCCTCCGTCGGGCGATGATCGAAGCCGTAGCAACGCTGAACCGCCCTCTGAAGTCCGATGTCCGCCGCCGGAACGATATCTACCCGGCCATACCCAACCATAGCAGCGTACTCCGCTGTCCACCTCCCGACGCCGTGAATGGACATGAGCCGTTCAAGCAGTTCCTCATCGTCGAGTCCTGACCACTCATGCAACGGATAGTCACCACTCACCACGCCTCTCGCCAGTCCGATGATGTATCTGCTCTTCGAGCCGGAATATTGAAGCGGTCGCAAGGTATCACTTCTGAGTGTCGCCAACTGTGACGGTTCCGGGAATGACATCAGATCTGCTGCACCAGCCGTCCAGCGTCGACCGTAGGACGTAATGAGACGGCGTTTGAGTTCAGCGGAAAATGTGGTGTTCAACTGCTGATCGGTGATGGCGGTAACGAGAGCCTCAAAAGGGGTCGATTTCTGAAACATGGTAAGCCCGACCAGTCTGTTAACCAGGTCCCACAGCTTGGGATCGCGTCTTGCGAATTCATAAAAAGCGTTGATATCCTGATGGAAACCGAACTTCAGCTTCAGTTCCTCCGCAATGGCTGATTTGACACCCGGCTTTTCGTGACCGATCTCGACTTCAAGAGTTTTTTCCCCCGTCTGGCGAACAGACACAAGAATCCCTTTCCGGACGGTCCGGTAGATATCGTCTTCCAGCTTCTCGGTCAGACCGAAAGGTTGCCGCGTCAGATCCTTTAAGCCGCGGTAGAGGTCAAATGGGAATGGTGCTCTGAGTCTGAACCTCAAACCGGTCGGGTGGACTTCTGTTGCATGTTAACGATAAAGACACCGGCGAGGACCAGAACGGAACCGACAATCATCCGTGAGGTGAAAGTTTCACCAAGTATTGCCCATCCAAGGAGAGAAGCCAGCACCGGCGGGATGAGAGCGATGGTTGAGACCTGGGTGACTGTCAGTTGTGAGAAGAGCCAGAGGTAGATGGACCACGTGATAAGGGTGCCGAAAATGACAAGGTAGGCGAGGGCCGAAACATTGGTGAGATTCCAGGCGAAAGAGGCCGGGTCCTCAACAGCGAATGAGAGAGGAATCATGATTACAGCGGCGATTGTTTGAGCCGCGACATTCAGATGCATGTGTGGTACTTCTGTCTGGTGGCGCTTGAAGAAGACATTTGGCCACGCCGCTATAAGTACGGCCACCAGAAGTGCCGCTGCGCCGATAGTTCTGAACCCAGTCAGCGCTCCCTGTTCCTGAGTAAAGATGAGGACAGTCCCGAATAGCCCAGTCGCGCCACCGAGAAGCTTCTTTAACGTCAGCGTATCATCCGCAATCATGAAGTGAGCCAGCAGCGCCACGAAAATGGGAAGTAGTGCCCACAGAATGGCTGATACGCCTATATGGATATGTTGTGTTCCCCAGTAGGTCAATGAGTATGAAGTGGCAAAATTCAACACCCCAAAGGCGAGGTAGACTTTTATGGCAGTGGCTGTCAGCGTAAGTCGCTCGCCGCGGCGCAAGAATATAATCCACAGGATGACCGCTGAAATCCCAAAGCGCAGGCCGACGCCAAGAATAGGGGGCGTTCCCCGCAGGTTGATCTTGAGGGCAAGCCACGTACTTCCCCAGATGACGGCCAGGAGAGAGTAGAGAATCAGGACTTTAGGACGCATGCAGGATGCAGTCGGTAAAAGGTTGATCAGGCGGTATCCCGCCCGAAATATAGTGACGGTGAAATAAAGTTACTTGGATTGGGTGGCCGAGAAGCGTGCACTCCACAGGACTACCACAGGGCTGGCGACGAAGATAGAGGAGTATGTTCCCACGATTACGCCCACCATCATAGCGAAAGCGAAGTAGCGTATCACTTCGCCGCCGGCCAGCCAGAGCGTGAATACAACCACGAACGTTGTCAGCGAAGTAATGACGGTGCGAGAAAGAGATTCATTGATACTTTTGTTGAAAACGGAAATCTGTGCTTCGTTCTTTAGTCGCTTCAGGTTTTCCCGTACGCGGTCAAAGACAACGATTGTGTCGTTGAGTGAGTATCCGACAATAGTGAGGAATGCCGCGATGATAGCCAGTGAAATCTCGTAATTCATGATAGAGAAAATTCCAAGCGTAATGACCACGTCGTGAACTAGTGCGGCGATGGCGCCTATGGCAAATTTGAATTCGAACCGGATAGAGATATAGATAAGAATGCCGATGATAGCCGACACGATCGCCAGGAACGCCTTGCCGCTTAGTTCGGCTCCTATTTTTGGTCCGACGGTTTCGATGCGGCGGAAATCCGGGGTCTCATCCGGCATGAAGGTTATAAGTGCCTCCCGAAGGTCGTCAGTGAGCTTTTCGGTCTCCTGATCTTGCTGCAGCCGAATGAGGATTTCGTTAGGGGCCCCGAATGACTGCACGTCGCTCTTACCGAGATCCAGGCTTTCCAGGGCACTGCGAATCTTGCCTATATCTGCCTCCTCCTGGAAGCGAATCTGAACCAGCGTACCTCCCTCGAAATCGATGCTTAGCTTCGGCCCTCCCTGCAGCATCAGGGAAATGAGCCCTGCAAGGATGAGGGCACTTGAGACAACCAGTCCGTATCGCCGCATGGCCATAAAATCGACGTGTGTTTCCTTGAGAAATCTCATATGCTCAATGTCTGAATGTTCTTGCGAGCGGTAATCATATTAAAGATCGTACGCGTCGTAAATATGGCAGTGAACATACTGATGCCAATGCCCCAGAACAGTACGATGGCAAAACCTTTTACGGGACCGGTACCGAACTGCATCAGCACCAGTGCCGCAAGAATGGTTGTTACGTTTGCATCGATGATGGTAGTCAGAGCCCTTGCGTAGCCGCTGTCGATGGCCGCTTTTACAGTTTTCCCTTTCATCAACTCTTCGCGTATCCGTTCGAAGATGATGACGTTGGCATCCACACTCATACCCACTGTCAGGATCAGTCCCGCTATGCCGGGAAGGGTCAAAGTCGCTTTCAGCATGGCGAGAATGGAGAGGACAAGTGTAAGATTCCACAGAAGGGCAAAGGCGGCTATGATGCCGGACAGTCTGTAGTAGATAACCATAAACACAAGAACCAGGGCCAGTCCGATGAGTATGGAATGGGTCCCCATGGTAATTGAATCCTTACCCAGTGAGGGGCCCACAGTCCGTTCCTCGATGATATCGACAGGTGCCGGAAGAGCGCCGGCGCGCAAGACTATGGCAATGTCTTTTGCCTCCGCCATGTTGGCGAAGCCTTCTACTTGGGTTCGTCCGTCGGTGATCTTGGTACGTATTGCAGGTGCCATGTGGACATTTTTATCCAGTACGATCGCCACACGTTTTCCTACATTAGCTCCCGTCAGCCGAGACCATGTTTTGGCCCCTTCAGAATTCATGTTCAGTCGCACGATAGGCTGACCGTTGTAAAGATCTTCGATGGCCTCCTGAATTACACCGCCTGTGAGACCCGCGCTGGCTTCCAGGTGATAAAGCCTGAAAAATGATTCCTGTTCCCCATCGGCAGTTGACCAGGTCTCCCTTTCTGTGCTCCAGGCGATACGGGAATCTCCCGTCTTGAGAATAGATTTGACCTCTTCCATTTCGAGAATCTTTTTGACTGCGAAGACGTTCTGTGCCTGAACACCAAGGTCGTTCTGAAGCCGCAACAGCAGCGAGGAGAAAGGTCTTTCCTGGAACAGTTGTTCATCTACAAGAACACTCGATGTATCCTCTTCTGTAGTATCATCCACAGCAGTTTCGCCAAACAGTTCGGTGAGGGAAACTTCCTTGGAATCTACAACACGCTCTTGCTGTACTTTTGTTGTATCTGTGGTATCGCTCCCGGTTGTGGCAACCTCTTGATCTATCAGGGCATCAAATTCTTCACTCCCCTTAACAACTTTATCGATCCGGACGAGCATGTCCTGCGTGATTTCAGGATTCTTCAGCAGTACAAACTCCAGCAGGGCCGTGCTCTCAAGCAGAGCTCGGGCTCTATTAGGATCTTGAATGCCGGCAAGTTCAACAATAATTCTTCTGTTGCCCTGCTTCTGGATGGTCGGTTCGGATACGCCAAACTGGTCAATCCGATTTTGAAGAATCTCCAGCGCCCGGTTTATCGCATCTGTCGCTTCGTCCTCCAAACGGGTGGCGATGTCTGAATCATCTGACCCGAAATCTGAATAGTACCGCTTGAGCTTCAGGTCGCGAGTTTTAGCTTCATCCAGGAACAGGCCGATGTAATCGAGCTCTCTATTGACGCTTTTCTCCTTGGCGGCTTCAAGGGCGTCGTTGAATTCACTGTTCTTGTTGGAAGCGAGGTTATCAACTAACGTAGGGATGTCCACTTCCAGGACAATATGCATACCGCCCTGTAGGTCGAGTCCTCGCCGGATTGCTCTTTTTTCCAACTCGGCCAGCGCACCAGATTCTGTGAGGGACGCCTTTTCTTCAGGTGTAAGCAACTGCAGCTTGATGGTAGGATAGAGGGCATACACTGCTAAAAGCAGTACAATGCCGATGATGATCAATCTGGGACTGTTTTTTTGAAACATCGTTATAGTTTGCCTATCAAGAAGTACCGTCGAAAGCGGTGGCGAATTTAGCGTGGTGTGCTATGGTAAGCAATCACTTTTCTGGAGGAGAAATCTGTCATCAGGTATGTCCAAGACGACTGTCTTCCATGACGTGGTAAGTACAACTCGCCCGCCTGCTCCGAAAGAATGAGGGCGGGCAGGCTTCGGATTGTGAGTTAAGAATACTTTTATTCTCTTAATCAGCTTTAACATATGTGCGCCCGGTTAATCAATCAGTCCGGGAGATTCAAGATGCCTTTTCAAATGATTCTCTCCCTTCACGGAACGACCAGAAGGCGATGCCGAGGGCTCCCAGCGAATCGAGTCCACCGATACCCGTGAGTTCGTATCCTGCGCTGGCGATAAGGAGCACGACGGAGAGGTAGAGGCAAGCTCTGGTGCAGTTGGCGTCAGCGAGGAGAGCGTTTGAGCTCAGTTCCAGTCCTACCTTTGTCTTGTGGTGAACCAGAAGCTGCATCGTTATGATGGAAATCACGGCGATAATAATGCCCCAGAAAGTCGTCTCCGGAGCGTGCCCTTGCCAGAGATCGACAGCCGCGCCGAAAGCAAGTCCAGCAGTCAGCAGATAGAAGGAAGTGCCTGTTATCCGCAGAGCGCGCCGCTCGAAGCGGTCGCGCTCTTCACCCAGATTACGCCGTATCCGCTGAACCATGTGAAGAATGCCCATGCCTGAAATAACTTCTACGAACGAATCCAGGCCAAAGCCGAAAAGGGAGAGCGTTTCTCCCGCGAGGCCAAAGTAGATGGATATGATTCCTTCGACGAAATTATATCCTATAGTGATCAGCGCCAGCATGTATGCCGTTCTGTACAGCGGATCACGCGCGCTGAAATCTGAGTCAGTTTGAGGTGTAACATCTGTCGTTGAATCTGGCTGCATCATTGGGTTCTAATTCCTCCACTGAAGAGTGATGATGAAGTTCCTCCCAGGACCGTTGATTCCTGAACCGTGTTCGCGATAGTTGAGATCAGTGACATTTTCCAGCGCCATCTGAACGGAGAGAGAAGATGAGATATCCAGACCACCCCTCGCATTGATGGTGACCCAGGCCGGGGTACCCCCCTGGGGAATCCTCGGATCGTCCAGGTCATCAGAAGAGAGCCTGCTCTGCTTTCCGGCAAAGCGGGCGAAACCGTCCAGATGGAAACGGTGGAAATTCCGTCTTATGCCCACCAAGCCAAAGGCAGGCGGGATACCGCCTACAGGTTCACCGGCGGAACTGTTGTGACCATAGCAACTCGTTATGTTTGTGCGTAAGATGATGCTGTCAGTCAGTTGGAAGTCAGCCGATGCTTCTAGACCACGAATGAAAGCGCGCCCACTATTCTGCTTCGACTTGATCCTGTAGGTCTCCCCATCGAGATTAATAGTGGATTCACCGAGGTAGAGGGCGTCGGCGCTGGTAATAAGGTCCGTGATCGCTGAATAGAAAGCACTAACGCTGGAGCGAATTCTTGAACCGAAGAACTTTATCCCTGCTTCATAATTGATCACTCTCTCAGGCTTCAGCTGTGCATTGGGGATTTCGTAGATGTCTCCCTTCGATTCGCCTAACTTCGCGAGATCGCTCAGGTTTGGTGCCCGGAACGATTGTGCCACGTTGAAATTCGCGGAAACGTTATCATCCAATCTAAAGATCGACGTGATGCTTCCTGTCAGTGCTGTAAAAGTCTGACTGTATTCTTCATTGAAGAAAAGATCATCCGCCTCAGATTGCGGGAAGCGAGCGCTGTGACTACTGCTGCGCAGGCCAACGCGGCTGGTGAGGCGGTTGCTGATACTGATTTCGTCCTGGAGGTAGAAGCCCATGCTTGAATAAGTTGCGCCGTCAGGATAGCGCCCGCGCAGTTCTGTTTCTCCATCATCCATGGTGCGCGTACTGGACACTTGATCGGCATAGAGTTCGGTGCCGAAGATAATCTGATGCTTGGGGAATGCAGCATTCATTTGTGCGGCAAAACCGTAAGTGAGGACATCGTCCTTTTCGCGGGTGAGAGAGGAGTGAATGCTCTTCTGAATCTCTCGCCCTTCCGCCTGCCGATGGGAAGAGACTGTGGTCTTGAACGCGTTGATAAATCTACCGTCGATCTGGCGATCGTACACAAGGTAGGCGAGATCACGCCTTTGAGGGTGATATACCCACAGTTGATAACTGTCGTTCTCATATTTGTCATAGCGGGGAACGTTTTGCTGCCGACTCGTCTGATAGGCGACGATTACCCTGCTCATAGCTGACGGTCTGTAGACGAGTTTCGAATCGAAGTCCTGGCTCGCGAAGCCGCTGGGCGTCTGCATGAGGCCGTTTGTAGAGTTTTCCAGTTCGCGGTGACGGCTGCTGGTGCCGCGGCGTAGATCGCCTATGTTCTTACTGCTAAAACCGGACTGGAACGCGAACCTGTTTCCATGGAGTGAGATTTCAGCCCGCACCGTCTTTTCCTGATCCGCCGACGCTAAGCGGGTCAACAGCCGGCGGCGCACATGGATGGAGTTCCCTCCGGTTGCTGGTAGTCGCGTAATCAAATTGACGGTACCTCCCATAGCGTCACTGCCGTACAGAACTGACGTCGGTCCGCGGACAACTTCGATCCGCTCCAGCATCTGGTTATCGACGGTTGTCAGGTATTGATGGTTACCCAATCGAAAGGTGGAATTGTTGAGCCTGACGCCGTCCACCAGAATCAAGATCTGATTTGAGCTGAATCCCCTGATGATAGCTGATCCGCCGCCGTGGTTCGTCTTCTGGACGGCTATGCCGGGTTCTTCCCGCAGCGCTTCGGCGGAAGTTTTCGCATTCCGTTCCGCAATCTCTCTTCTGGATACAATGTTGACTGCCTCCGCAAGATTGTAGCTCCGCTGCTGTGAGCGGGTGGCCGTAACCACTACATCCTCCACTGCTTCGAGCACCCGGACCGTCAGTCTGACTGTCCCAAGGTCGACTGCCTGATTCACGACAGTCACATTTTCAACCGTTTCGGTTTCAAAGCCGATGTACTGGAGTCTCAGGGAATATGCGCCGGTAGCGAGATCGGGAAAGACGAACCTGCCGTTCTCATCGCTGAGTGTGGTGTGCCAGCCCGGTATGAGCGTGACGTGGACTTCCACGAGGGGACGTCCGTCCGGGTCTGCAACGACGCCTTCAATGGAATAGGTCTGTCCCGCCGCACAGACCGCCAGAAAGAGAACAAGCGCTGTGGTCTTGCTGATCAACAATGATTCCTACAAAATGTCGGGCAAGATTTCAAGGAAGATGTACGGATTCTATGATAGCATCACTCGAACAGCTCAATGCAGTTTGCCGTCTACGCGACTGCTTCAACGGCTTCGATCAAGCGATCAATCTGGTCCGTATCGTTGAAGATGTGCGTGGAAACGCGCAGTACGTAAGTCTTCTTGCCGCGTCTCATATGATTTCGTCTGGCAAAAAAATCGACGTACCTGATCCATATGCCGTACTCATCGGAGAGCTTTTCGGGGATCGCCGTAATGAACTCTTTGTCATACCGCTTTGGTGGACTACTTGACGGGATGAAGCTCGCCATGCCCGATGACAGTTCTTCGGCCCCGGGTGGTGGCGCCAGGAGACTTTCCTTCCCCCACGTATCTACAATCCGCTGCCGCAGATAGTTGTTGAGTTCGAGAATTCGTCCTTCGATAGTGCCGATTCCTATCTCCTTTTGAAACCGGATGGCTGAAACCATAGCCATGTAGGCGGGCGTATCGTTCTGACCCCGCAGCTGCATCTGAGTGGCAATATCGTACAGGTTGCCGTCCTCATCGCGAAAGTCGTAGAACTCTGAAAGGACCGGCCACAGATTACGCGTGTTAGCTTCTCCTCCTTTCATGTAGAGTACGCCGGTACCGGGGACACAATTGAGCCATTTGTGTCCGGCGGTGGAGTAGAAGTCGCACCCCATGTCGTGCAGATCGAGTTTCAGCATGCCGAGGGCATGGGCGCCGTCGACTATCGAAATCATGTCGTGCTTGCGGGCAAGCTGACACAGCTCTTTCACAGGCATTCGCAGTCCCGTGGTGAAATTGATGTGACAGATGAGCAGTACCTTGGGGCGAAAACGGCTGTTCGTGATGGCGCGCTCAAAAAGGCGGATGATTTCATCCTTGCTCCGCGCCGGTGATCCGAGCTCAAGTTGAGTGAACTTCACATCCCGCCTTTCCCGCAGAACTTTGGAAGGCGAAATCTCCGCAATGTGATCGTGCAGCGTGGTGATAATCTCATCACCGGGAGCGTAGTCCAATCCAAACAGTACCGTATTGATGCCCATGGTGGTGTTGCCTGTCAGGACGATCTCATCTTTCTCGGCACCCACGAACTGTGCCACCTTTTCCCGATTATTCTCCTGGAAATAATTGAGGTCATCATCGTGGAAAGTCGCTTGCGTGGGACTGGTGGTAAACTGTTTCAGGATGCGCACATAGTCGTCAAAGACCGGCTTGGGAGCGGACCCCTCAGTGCCTGTGTTCATGTAGGTGATACCGGGATCGAAGAGAAACTGGGACTGAATGTCAGACCACAGATCTTTCGAGGATGAAACGGGCAATGCTTCATTGAACGGTTGAGAGGCTCGGAGGTGATCGATGCCGTAGAGTCCTCCGGTCAGGGTGAGTCCGAGTTTCTTCACAAACGCTCTTCTTGATCTGTCCATCTCGTTGCCTCCTGCTTCGGCTGGGATTGACCTCTTCATAATGCTGATGAAGGGGTGCGAGAATGTATGCAGGCGCGTGATATAAATAAAGTTGAAACCGGAAAGGGAGGTTGAAGCCGGTTAGCTACTCAGGAGGCTGAAACGAATGAAATAACCTGTCCCGGACTTGCCAAAGGGTCAAGAGTTGATTGCGGGTAGAATGGCGAAACTAACCTGCGACCACGGAGTAAACTTGTTTACTCATTGCGGTTGTCAGGTGGAGTGGGGTTAGGCGATTTATCAAACCTGTTTGAAAAATGTAATTGTAGGTTTTATCAGAGCCAATAACGCAATAATCAAATACCAATACCAGTCTAAATAGAGTATTGGCTCCCAAAGTTTAGCAATCATTAGCCCGAAAGACAGACCTACTAATACCGTTAACCTAATGTCAATATATGGAAATGTAAATTTCCACATTCTTATTATTAAACTCTTTTTCATTTTGTTTTCTTTATTTGAGCCAGAGGCGTTTCAGTACAATTAAATCCCCCCATCGGGTTATGAGCCTCACGTGGCTTATTCTAATGTTAACTTTAATCAATAATTTTATATCTTAGATCAATCAAACCAAATAAAGATAGTATAGCCAGATTTACAAATAGAAGTGGTGCAAAGATAGGTGCATTATAAACAATTTTTTCAAAATATCCAGGTGCATCACTATGTAGAACCGTCATACAATGAAAATAAAATCCCCACACTCCAATAAAAATCTGAAGGATCATAATGAGTATAGAAATATTCGTAAACTGAATTGAATATTTCTGAGTCAAGGTAACTCCCAAAAAACTAACCGCAATGGCACTACTGATTACTGGAATCCATTCATATATCATAAAAAACCCGTTTTGTGAATGGTCACTAAGTGCAAGGATGAAATTCCCAAAAAACCCACCAAGTCCCAAAAATATTAACCATTCACCCCATTCCATACTTTCTTGATCAACCATACGATTCATTATAAGTAAAGCCCCCAATCCGGCATAGGCTAAAGGAGCAATAAATGGTGCAGTATAAACGAGACTTTTTAATGTATAATATTCAAAAAACGAACTGTGTAAATGCCAAATTAGCCCTGCAACACCAATAATAATTGAAATAGATCCAATAACTATACTTATTAATTGAGTTTTTCGTTGTTTATTGCTCCAATTTTTCCATGATTCAATTCCTAAAAATATCGGTGCAATCAAAGAAAAATAGAAGGGTATCCATTCAGCTGACCTTGAAAATTCATTAGTAGAATGAGCGATAAAAATATCAAGTGCGAGAAAGCTCAAATTAACAATTATAAAAATGTCAATAATTAGAGAGGTTGGGCGTACGAATGTAGCCATTATTATTTCTTTGTATTTGCTCGCTCTCGTAGTCTTTCAGCTATTTCTTCTATTTCTTTTGTTTTTAGGAGCAGTTCATAATTTCCATGCCACTGAACAAAATCTGCTCCACCCATAAATGCGCCATGTTTTGCTGTTCGACCAAAATAATGCCAAAGGTCAAATACAATAAATTCTATTGGTTCATCAAAAGGCTCCGGCGTAAGAAGCCCTTCTTTTCTAAGTACATTTATAATATCAAGAGCATTTTGGACTTTTTTATTTGTTGCAATAACAACATCTTCAGCCTCATTATAGAATTTTTCCACATGTGTTTTTGCATGACATTTGAGACAAGTATTTTTCATAGTTTCCTGACCCAAGTTATAATTAGGTCGCTTATTTGAAATTGGTGCAAAAAGCCACCATGATAGACGTTCGGTTACATCATGTGTCACGTTCATACCTTCTAGGCCACTCATATGGCACGTTGCACAAGTTGGAACTGACATATCTTTACTTGATAAGGTTGTGGGATCTGCATCTAAGTTAAAATGTGATTTTTGAAGTGAATATAAAACACCATGTTTTGATTCATTATAAATTTCTAATTGAGAATGGTCTGGCCCCATATGGCATTGTCCACATGTTTCTGGCTGTCTAGCAAGTGCAATTGAAGTTGAATGTCTAGCATGGCAAGCAGTACAGGTTCCAATGCTCCCATCTGCATTTGGTTTACCAACAGAATGGCAAGACATACAGCCTTTTTCCATCACACCTGGACCTTCAGCAATAGCTAATTTATTTGCCTCTCTTTTGACAGAGCCTGGATGGTATTTCTCGGCATAGGCTATTTGTTCATCATTAAAATTTTCATCTCCCTTAACTGCGGCCCATGCAGGAGCCCCATGACGACTTCTTAGAAACTGCGAATACTCTGTAGAGTGACATTGGCTACAATTCAATGCAGTTAAATTTTTTGCAATGGTAAATCCTTTGTGATTCATTTCTTCTTGCTTATCCTGTGCTCTATGGCACTCATAACAAGTAACATTTTGACTAGCATGTTTACTCATTGAGAATTGATGAACTATTGCAGAAGTTTCTTGTAAATGGCATGTTGCGCATTTCCCAGTAGCTCGAACATATTCTGGCCCTGGTTGAGATAATTCGACTTTAGGGCGAGCTTGGTGAATTATAAAAGCAGATATAATCATTGCTGTAGCAATAATGATTGATATGAAAACATTTCTAAAAATCATATAGAGAACCTCATCTAATTAAACTGTTTGGTATATTTATATTGGCGAAACTTACCGGCATCCACCTTCCGGTCGATTTTAAAGAACTTCTTCTGGCAACTTCGCCATAAGTAGTTCTTATTTC
>JASLRT010000026.1 GCA_030743815.1 Candidatus Neomarinimicrobiota bacterium
GTACTGGGAGCCGTTGAAGTGGGTGGCAAAGCTGAGATCCATCAAGACTGGGAATAACATACTGTATCTCCATGCCAATATGGATGCGGGACACGGGGGGAAATCGGGACGCTTTCGCCGTTACCGGGAAGTAGCGCTGGAGTACGCCTTCATGCTCGAACTGGCGAAAAATGAGAAGTAGTCAATTTTGTTTACTTTATTGAAGCCGTCGGTGAACCGGGCTGGTTCGCAGCGTAAGATTAGACCTTGCAAAAGTGTGTGCCGGGAGGGGGAATCGAACCCCCACGATCTTGCGATCATTGGTTTTTGAGACCAACGCGTCTACCAATTCCGCCATCCCGGCTGTGGAGTGCTCATTAAAGGCGGCGAAAAGTATAGACTTCATCTGAGAAATGTCAATATATTTCGGCTAAGCGTAATACTATTTTGCGAAGGAGGCAATAATGATTGATTTAACCACTATTTCTACCATTCCGGAAATGTTTCTCGCTGTCTGCAACGAGTATGGTGATAAAGAGGCATATTTTTACAAAGAAAAAGGAGAATGGAAAGGGATCACTTTTCGAGAGGTTAGGCATACAGTGGAGAACATTGCCTACGGACTTGCTTCCCTCGGCTGTGACAAGGGTGACAGAGTCGCCATCCTGTCAAATAACAACCCCAAGTGGGCCATGTCCGATTACGCCGTCATTTGCATGGGTGGCGCTACAGCTTCCGTATATCCAACGCTCACTTCTCCCCAGGTTAAATTCATCCTCGATGATTGCGAATCCAAGGTCGTTATCACTGAGAACAGGGAACAGGCCGACAAAGTTCTGGATTTCCTCGATGATAGCGAGTTCATTAAAACTGTCGTTGTCATGGATGATGACAGCTACGACCGCGACAACGTGATCGCCTTTAGTGAACTCACCCAGTTGGGCGAGGATCATAAATCGTCTGTGGGATTTGATTTCGAAGAGAGGGCCCGGTCAGCGAAGGCAGACGATCTTCTCACATTAATCTACACCAGCGGAACCACCGGCAACCCAAAAGGGGTGATGTTGACTCACAACAATATTGTGACCAATATCAAGGCGACCTATGCGGTTGTGACCGTGGAGAGCAGTGACGTCTATCTCTCTTTCCTTCCGTTGAGTCACAGCTATGAGCGGACAGTGGGACACTTCGGTATGTTCAGCGTCGGCGCCACTGTGTACTATGCCGAAAGTATCGAAAAGGTGTCCGAAAATATCCCCGAAGTGCGCCCATCGGTCATGGCCAGCGTACCGAGGCTTTACGAAAAAATGTACACTCGCATCCTCGATAAGGTGGCGGGAGATCCCGCGTTGCGTCAAAAGATTTTCTGGTGGGCTATCGGCGTCGGACGGGAGGCGCTCAAATACCGCCAGAAGCACGAACCGATGCCTGCGGGATTGAAGATAAAACACGGTATCGCCGAAAAGCTGGTCTTCTCGAAGCTGAAGGATCGCCTCGGCGGGCGATTGAAATTCTTCTCTTCGGGAGCGGCGCCTCTATCCGGTGAGATTGGTGAATTCTTCGGCGCGGCAGGACTGATCATTTTGGAGGGTTACGGTCTAACGGAAACGAGCCCTGTCATGACACTCAACAGTCTCGATTCGTTCAAGTTTGGAACCGTCGGTCATCCCATTAGTGACGTTGAGGTCAAGATTGCTGAGGACGGTGAAATCCTCAACCGCGGGCCTAACACAATGAAAGGGTACTTCAAGAATGAAGATGCTACCCGGGAGGCGATCGATGCTGACGGTTGGTTCCACACCGGCGATATCGGTGAGTTTGACGAAGACGGATTTCTGAGAATCACCGATCGCAAGAAAAACCTAATTGTCACCAGCGGAGGCAAGAACGTTGCGCCGGCTGCGCTGGAGAATGCACTCATTACATCAAAGTATATCGAACAGCTGTTGGTGATCGGTGACAACAGGAATTTCATCAGTGCACTTATTGTACCGTCCTTCGAAGCACTGGAAGGCTTTGCCGCCGATAAAGGAATCAGTGAGACCAGTCCTGATGCGCTGTGCCGCACCAGTGAGGTGCAAGCTCTGTTCGATGCGGAAGTTGCTGCCGCTATGGAGAACTTTGCCCGTTTTGAAAGGATACGCAAGGTTGAGCTACTTCCCAAAGAGTGGACCATCGCCGACAACGAATTGACGCCGACACTTAAGGTTAAGAGGAGAGTGGTGGTGGAGCGCTACAAAGATGTTATCGACGCCATGTATGCGGCTCCGCCCCCGGAAGAGTAGTCCACAAGAAAGGAATTAGAATGAAGGCTATCTCACGACGGTACTTTTTGAAGCGGGCCGGTGGAATGGCGTCAGCAGCGGCGCTTTCTCCTGTCGTGCTGGCGCGAGCTTTTTCATCATCGCCGGGGTCAGACCGCCGCGTTATTGTCGTCGGCGCCGGACTGGCGGGACTCAGTTGCGCTTACGAGCTTAATCGTGCTGGATTCGATGTGACTGTTCTTGAGGCGCGCGGCAGACCGGGAGGCAGAGTCAGAACCTACCGTGATCATTTTGCGGACGGTCTGTCGGCTGAGATGGGGGCAGAGTATGTCAACTCTGAAGATAGATACGCTCGCATGTATGCCAAAAAATTTGGACTGTCGATTCGCACTGCAAAACTGTACGACGGTATCCTTGTCCGTGACCGCAGCTACAGAATAGCTGACTTCCAGAAGAATAGCTATAAGTTACCGTTCGAAGGAGTAGAAGGGGGCAAACTGTTCGGGCAGGAAGGACCCTGGGTGGAACGATGGGTAGAGAAGATTCAGGAATCGGCGCAACAGTTTAATACCGGGTGCTCAAGCTGTCACGAGTTTCGCGGGAACAAGCCAGATAAACCGCTGGCAGCGCTGGGGCATCTACCTGATGATGTTCTTGCTCTCGACAGGATATCCGTGGCTGATTTACTGCGCAGTGAGGGGGCACCGCAGGATATCATCGATCTCTATATCTATACCAACGCAACGGAGAGTACCGGCCGTCCAGAGACCATTTCGGCACTGGCACTTGTTATGAGTCACTACATGGCGGGCGCTTTCAGCGAAGAAACAGACGAGGGCAGAATTGTGGGCGGCAATGACCAGCTATCCAATAGCTTTGCCAAGGCAATCGCGCCCACGATTAAGTACCGCCGGCCGGTGCGGCGCATTGAGCACAGTAGCAGAAGTGTCGAGGTGTGGTTCGAGGAAGAGGGAAAGCTGCAGGCCATGACAGCGTCGCACCTCGTCATCGCTATACCGTTCAAGGTGTTAAGGGATGTAGTCATCAATCCTCAGTTTTCGGCTGGCAAGATGAAGTGCATTCGTGAGCTGTCATACGGTCACGTCATGAAGATTGCCATGCAGTTTACCAAGCGCTTCTGGGATGAGGAAGGGAGTCTGGGTCAGCGCATCTTTACCGATACGCCGCTGCGCCGCATCTATCACCACTCCATTGATCAGCCGGGACCGCGAGGTATCGTGTTGTCGTTTACATCCGGCACGGATGCTGAAGAACTGGGAAACCTATCGCCGCAAGGGCGGATGGATGCGGCATACGATGCGGTCAAGCGCGTCTGGGAAGAAGTGCCTCAATACTGGGAAGGGGGCGTCGCCAAGTACTGGAACGAAGATCAGTGGATCAAGGGGAGTTATTCTTTTCCCGGTGTGGGACAGGCGAGAGATTTCCTTAAGCTGGCCATGGAGAGAGAGGGATTGGTTCACTTTGCCGGTGAGCACACTTCTATACACCGCGCATCCATGAACGGCGCAATCGAATCGGGTGTGCGTGTTAACAAGGAAGTCCGGCAGGCGGCAGGATAGTCTGAGTTCCTCATAGATCACAGCAGAATGGAAAATAAAACGATAGCTGTCCTGGGAGGCGGTTCCTGGGGCGCTACCATCGCTCAGCACCTCTCAAATCTCGGTCATGACGTGACGGTTTGGCACCGCAATCGCCATGAACTGGACGTCATGCAGAATGAACGGACTCACCCGTTCTTGCCGCAGCTTGTCTTTGATGGCCGGATCCGGTTTATAGATGATTTTACACTTTTCGAAGCGTCAGATATTGTAGTGTTCGGCGTCCCGTCCCACGGCGTGAGAGACGTGGCGGCGAAGATGGCCGACCGGATAGGTGATGCTGTAGTAGTCAATCTCGCCAAGGGGATCGAGAATGATACACTCCTGCGGATGAGTGAAGTGATCGGGGAGGTGGGGAGAGTAAGCGATAAGAGAATCGTCACACTTACGGGACCAAGCCATGCAGAGGAGGTAGCGCAGGGAGTCCCCACCACCATAGTGGCGGCGGGAGTTGACGGCAGCAGTACTGAAGCGGTTCAGAAGTCCTTTTCATCGGAGACGCTCAGGGTTTATGCCAACGCTGATATTGCGGGTGCTGAGCTTGGAGGATCAGTGAAGAATGTGATTGCCGTCGCCGCTGGGACCTGTGATGGGATCGGTTTCGGCGATAACGCCAAGGCAGCCCTTATCACTAGGGGAATTGTGGAAATAACAAGACTGGGAGTCGTCATGGGTGCCAGAGCACAGACTTTCGCTGGCCTTAGTGGAATCGGCGATCTGATAGCTACCTGTCTTAGTCGTCACAGCCGCAACCGGGCCGTGGGGGAACAGATCGGCAGGGGCAGGAAGCTGAAGGAAATCCTTAGTGAAATGAAAATGGTGGCGGAAGGGGTGCGTACTGCAAAGTCCGTACACGCATTGCGGGAGCGACATGGCATAGAAATGCCAATCTGTGAAGCAACCTACGCTGTGCTCTTCGAAGACGTGGATCCGAAAGAGGCTGTCAGAAATCTGATGACGCGGGATCTGATATATGAGCACGATTGAGGCAAGAGTAGAAGTCCACGACGCTGACATTCTAAAGAGAGCACGAGAGGTGATCGATGACTGTGCCGGCCTCCAGGAGGTGGGCAGGGAAGTGATTGCCGCTGTTGACCTCAACGCTAGGTGGCGCGGCGAAGAGTGTATCAATCTATTGGCACCGGAAGCACCAACCAGCCCGGGGGTGCGGGCTCTCCTGTCGGCGGAGATCGGCACGAGAGCGGCGGAGGGACATATCGGTAGGGAGAACCGATGGTTCGCCGGCACCCGCCATATCGATGAAGTGGAATCCCTCTGTGTGGAGTTGTTGAAGAAGGTTTTCCACTGCGAGTATGCCGACCACCGCATGTGCGCCAGCATGATCGGTAACGCTGTCGTCTACTCTGCTCTCACCGATGTGGGCGACACAATCATGAGCGTAGCGCCGCCGGTAGGCGGACATTCCAGCAATCGGAGGGACGGTCCGGCCGGATCTCACGGCCTCAAGATTGTTGATATTCCCGTCGATTCTGTGGAACTGGAAGTCGATCTGGACCGGTTTAATAGGTTAGCACCTGAGGTTAGACCGAAGCTCGTCGCACTGGGACTGACTATGGCTCTCTTTCCATTTCCCATACAGCAGATGGCCGAGACGGTATCACAGTGGGGCGGCAAGATTTTCTTCGACGGCGCCCATCAACTTGGCCTTGTTGCGGCGGGATTCTATCAGGATCCTTTGAAGGAAGGCGCGGATATCGTAACCGGTTCAGCCGGGAAAACGTTCAGCGGACCGCAGAGCGGCATTATTCTGTGGGATGACCCTTCAATCACGAAGGCGGTGACGGATGCAGTGTTTCCTATCTGGGCGGCAACGCATCAGGTGAACCGTGTGGCGGCGCTGGCATACTCGGCGGCTGAGTTCCTCGAGTACGGTGAAGCATACATGAACCAGATAGTCAAGAACGCACAAGCCCTCGGCGAGGCACTTCAGGAGAGGGGAATTCCCATGCTCGCGTCCCACAAGGGTTTCACCCGGACGCATCAAGTCATTGCCGATGTACGAAAGTTCGGAGGAGGGCTCGAAGTAGCGAGGCAACTGGAAAGTGCGAATATCATCACAAACAAAAATCTATTGCCTACTGATTCATATGATGATTGGGCTAATCCCGGCGGCCTTCGGATCGGTACCATAGAAGTGACTCGCCTCGGAATGAGGGAGGAGGAGATGAAGGAAATCGCCGACTTTATAGCAAGGCTGTTGGTTCAGAGTGAGACAACTGAGAAGGTTGGCCGGGATGTTCTGCGCTTTCGATCGTCTTATCAGACACTCTACTACTGTTTCGAGCATGGTCTGCCTGAGTGAACTGTGAGCATCAAATAGGCCAAACCGATTTCAATAATCAATCTTCAATTAGAAATTCCTAAATTTGACCGCGCCCCCGTAGCTCAGTTGGATAGAGCATTCGCCTCCTAAGCGAAGGGTCACAGGTTCGAATCCTGTCGGGGGTACTCAAAGCAAGCCCCGTCCTGAAAGCTCATTTCGGGTACGGTCGGGATGAAAAAGCACCCACATTCGTGGGGGTTTTTGTTTGTGGAATGATGAGTAAATTTTATTATGACAAATTGGTTCAAGAATAATACAGAGCCATTAAACTGGAGATTAATTGGCTGGATAGGCGCTGGGTTAGTTATTTTTGGATATTACCTCAATGCTAATGAGTATATAGCCTCCTGGTTAGTTTGGATTGTAGGAAATATCATGGTAGGTGTTTACTCTATATACAAAAAGGCATATTCAATTGCAATCATGTCTTTTATTCTTACAATCATGAATATTTATGGATATATCCGCTGGTTGTCATGAATTCGATAACCGCTGAAAAAGACTTCCCTTCAGCAAAAAATTTTGTTTATCTCAATGCAGCTAATGTGGCCCTTATGTATAGTGGTGCAGAAAGTGGCATTCAAGACTGGTTTGAAAATGTAGCCCTTAATGGAAGCAATAATTTTGATGACAATGCTGAACAGAATGTCTTTAAAAACCTTCATTTGGCAGCCGCTCGATTAATTAATACATCACCTGAGAATATTGCTGCAGGATCCAGCGCTACAGAGCTCCTAGGCTCGTTAGCTTGGGCAGTTTTACCAACAAAAGATCAAAACGTTGTTAGTACGAAAATAGTCTTTCCAAGTACAGTATATCCTTGGCAAAGAGTAGCTAATTCAACTGGATGTGAGATTAGGCTGGCAAAAGAGAAAAATAATTTTGTCGATGTAGACGATATTATTGATTTGATTGATGAGAACACAAAAGTGGTATGTATTTCTCATGTTGAATTCAGTAATGGTCAAATTTTTGATTTAGATTTATTATTAGAAGCAGCTCATGAGTATGACGCATTATTCGTTGTGGATGCAACACAGTCTGCTGGCGCTATACCTATTGATGTTAATAAAAGTCCGATCGATGCTCTAGTTGCTGGAGCATATAAATGGCTATGTGGACCATTTGGTGCAGCTTTCATGTATGTTGCGCCCCATCTTTTGGATCAGTTAGAACCAGGGCTGGTTGGATTTAGAAGCCATAAGAATATGTGGGACCTAGATGCATCCAGGATTGAATATCCTCAAGGAGCTCAGAAATTTGAATTTAGCACTATGGCTTTTGGCTGTGCGGTTGGCCTCACCCAATCAATTGATTATCTAAATACAATTGGTATAAAAAATATTTTCCAGTATAATAGGCGACTCAGTGATATTTTGGTTGAAGGTTTACTTTCAAGAAATGCAGTGATTACTTCTCCACTTGATAAAAAGTATAGTTCATCCATCATAACGGCTCATTTTGATGGAATGGATACAGAAAGAATAATTAATAATCTTAAAGCTGCTCAGATCTATGTTTCGAATAGAGCTGGCTCGATTCGATTTTCACCTCATCTTTACAATACTGATATAGATATTGAAACGACTCTGGCTCAAATAAAGGAGATAACAAAATGAAAAGATTATTACTAATCGTATAACCATTATTATTGATTGTTGGGTGTGAGGAAGATGAAAAACCCATAGAAGTAGAATATGGAACCGTTTCGGATATAGAAGGAACCGTATATGAAACTGTTAAAATTGGAGACCAGTGGTGGATGGCAGAAAATTTAAGTTCCGCAACATATAATGCATAATCGACTAATTGTCCGGGCACTAAATTCAGAAGAAAACTGGGGTCCAAGTGATCATTGCCGTATTCTCATCGACTTACAATGAGTGATTACCAAAGCTTTCTCAACCACTTTCCCAATCTCAACCTGGTAAATGACGGGAGCAGCGGTGCAATAATGGCCAGATTGTAAATGTTTAAAGCAATAATCATAGGCGGTACAGGAGCTACAGGAAAACAACTGTTGAACCGGCTAATTAGTAATCAAAAATGCGATTTAATCACTTCTATTGGTAGAAGACCAGCTTTGGATGGCGAAAAAAATGATAAACTAGTGGATGTTGTTGTTGAATCACTTTCCAATTTGTCATCTACTGAAAAGTACTGGCAAAATAACGATGTTTTTTTTAATTGTATAGGTACAACTCGACAGCGTGCAGGAGGAGCAAAAGAGTTTATTAATATTGAATCAGGCATTTCAAATGAAGCAGCTAAGATGGCTGCAAATGCTAATATACCTCATGCATCGCTAATATCAGCAAAAGGTGCAAACCATAAAATATGGGCTAAGAATTGGATTCATCCATTATTGTATATGAAGACTATTGGGCAAAAAGAACAAACTGTAATATCAAATTTCTTTTTTAATAGAGTTTCTATTTTTAAGCCAGGTATGTTAATACGACTTCAGGGTAAAGAAACATGGTTGGGAAATTTTTTTGAATCGAAAGGACTTGGGCTTAGAGTTGATACTTTAGCTTCAGCAATGATACATAATGCGGAGAGAGTAAAATTTGGTCTGGTAGAAAAGTCACCCCAATTTTTTATTGGTAATAACTATATAAAATCTTCTTTAGAATTATAAATAATTTCACCATATGAGAAAATTGAAAGTGATGGGGGGACGATCGGGATGAAAGAAGCACCCACATTGTAGGGAAAGAATTATGAATGTGCCAAACCAGAAATTGTTTTATTTTATTGTTTTCCCGCAGACCATGCTGTCTATAAAGGAGCCATCATGTATGAACTGAAGGTGACCGTTAAAAAGGTGATAGGTGAGTGTACGGCAGAACCTGCCATGAAGCCGGGCGACTATTTCACGGTGAGCGACGG
>JASLRT010000027.1 GCA_030743815.1 Candidatus Neomarinimicrobiota bacterium
CATTATGACAGTGCCCGAAGATGAGATTCTGGAAACAGAGATTGTTTATACCATCATCGGTGGAAAGATCAAGTTTAAGAAGAGTGATTAGAAAATGGGCGGGCTGACAGATCAACAGAGAAATAGTATCGAGAAAAATCCCAGGCCGTATTTGACAGGGCCATGAACGTTTTATCCAAGGATGTCAGCTCCAACTTTCGCTACTGGGGTCCTGACTCCACGCCGGTGGTGATGCCGGGTAAGTGCTAACGATCCTGGCTGCGTTAATAAAACCAGACACTACACATGTGTATACACATATACACACATTCTGTTACTGCTCAAAACATCCCGAGGGTAGGAATGATGTGTATTTCACAGCATATGTATAAATCTATACCAATTTGGCATGGAGAACAATATTAGCACCGGTGATTTTGTGCAGTTTAACCATTAAAGAATTAGTTAATGAATTCCTATTCAAATAACTTTCACTGTTTATTCAGGAGGTAGATCATGAAAGTTTTCAAGTATATATGGATGTTGTCAATTATTGCATTGTTCTTCTGGGCCTGTGAAGAAGAGGTGGCTCTGGATGCTGTCTCGATTTTTCCTGCCGACGCCACAATCAATAAAGGTGACACTCAACAGTTCAGCGCCACTGTCACCGATGTGAACGGCGATACAGTGAGTGATGCGACGGTGGAGTGGGCCAGCAGTGATGAACTGGTCGCCACTGTTGATGAAGCCGGTCTTGCTACAGGAGTGGATGCAGGCGATGCTGCCATCACAGCTACCGCCGATGGCGTTTCTGGCACCGCATCGCTAACAGTGGAGTTTTCTCTGCTGGACATAATTCCCGGCACCTGGGATGTGGTCGGCATGGAGCAAGCGCTATTGCTTACAACCAACTCAACTCAAACGGCCTTTAACATGTTTGTTAAAGGGGAAGGGGCTGTTTCGGTAACGGGAGACTATACGGCAGAACTGACCTACATGTTTGGTGGTGAATCTGATGAGAATGAAACCGTCTTCAATCTCACCGAAGAATCGATATGGGATTCAGATGAAGGTGCACTCTTACCGATGTTGATCATCCATGAAATTCAGGGTGAGACTTCGGGGATGTTGCTTGTAGCCGAAACTTCCCTAGGGGACACCATTTTTTATCATGTTGAGCCCGCCGTTTACGACTACGATGCCTCAACCGGAATTCTAACAGTGCCGGAAACTGCATTGCTCGAGATGGAGACCGGTGCTTCCAGTATTACTGTCAGCGGTACGCTCGGCTATACCACTTTCGATGTGCCTGCATATACAGCCACAAAAGTCGATTTGCCTTTCAGAGCAGAAGGTGAGGAGAGTGTGGAGACTACCGTAACATTCACCGCTGAAGGAGGATTCAGCAGAGTTTCGACCTCGACATATGAAGGTGAAACGGAAATGGAGACGGGAGAAGGTTCGTGGGAGCTGGAGAGTGACTCTTGTCTGTTGATGATCGAGACCTATACCAAGTCAGATGAACCGGGCGAAATGACAGATACTTTCGTTATCTGTTTCAACATGATTTCTGAAGATATAGTGAATGCCTACTTTGAGGGAAATCTCTGTGAAGAGGACGTAGGCGGGGACAAGGAATACGAATCCGAAGCGGAATGTCTTGCCGATCATGAGCAGATGTTCGCTCTTGATGAGGGGAGTCTCGTTGTGGTTACTAGTCGGGATTCAATGGTTTTTGAGAGACAGGGCGGCAGCAGTCTTGCCCGGACAGGTCACTCCATGGGCTGGAAGAGAAACGGTGATCTGAAGTCTGTCCTCCGGTCTCTCAAGACAGCCTATCCTATCAGGTAGTCGTCATAATTAAACTGTTGCGCGGGAAAGCCTCGTCTACTGGCGGGGCTTTTTCTATTTCACAGCAGACTCAAGCGAGACGAGGAGAGGTTCGTCTCCCGAGCAGTCAAGCCTGGCCTTAACGGAAATCGGTAATGTCGCGTTGTGCACTCCATGTCCGCAGGGGAAGTTGGAGATGATGGGGAAGTTGGTACCCCGACAAATGTCCAGAACGATCTGTTCTACCGTCATGCCGAAAGGAACTTCATTATCGCCTACGTCTGACATTTCTCCCACAATCAGTCCGACGATGTGATCCAGTTTTCCCGCCCGTCTAAGATGGAGAAGCATGCGGTCGATCCTGTAGAGTTTCTCGCCTACTTCCTCAACAAAGAGAATCTTCCCGGCCGTGTCGAAATCCCACTGTGTTCCGATGAGGTTGGTGAGAAGGACCAGATTACCGCCGTACAGCTCTCCTTCGGCTAGCCCCTTTCTGAGGATTTTCGCTTTCTGATTATCTGGCAACGTTACCTCGCCCGGCTCATCATGTGACAATGTCTCGAAGAGGCACCGCCACGTGTAGTCATCCACCGTTTTCTCGCAATCGATCAGCATGGGGCCGTGGAAGGTCACCAATCCTGTCATCTTGCTGATGCTGGCGTGAAGGACGGTAATGTCGCTGTAGCCGACGAAAATCTTGGGGTTGTCACTGACCCTCGTGTAGTTGAGAATATCGGAGACACGAATTGCACCGTATCCGCCCCGCGCACAAACAATGGCCTTAACTTGCGGATCAGCGAACATTTCTTCAAGCTCCCAGGCACGGTCTTCTGAAGTGCCGGCGTACTGATCGTCCCTGAGGCGACAGGCAGAGCCTGTCTTAACACTGTAGCCGCGGTCCTCCAGCATACTGATACCCTTCTTGAGTGTATCCTCGTTGAGCCAGCGTGCCGGTGAAACAATTCCAATGGTATCTCCTGCTTGTAGTTTCGGTGCTTTCATCGTGATTCTCCCAGGGTGATGACTACGATCGTTCCTGTTTTTCGCTCTTCCACAACAATGGCTTCCCCGTCCGGCATGAACTTGGGGTTCATATAGATGCTCTCCTCTGGTAGCGCTACGTGGTGACGATTCTTGCCCTGAATTGAGTAGACGAGAATCTGGGAAGAGGTTATCCTGTGGCCATCATCTTCGGGAAGCATGGCGACGATTTGCAACGAACTTCTATGCCAATCAGGGTTCTCCCCGCTGCCCAAGAACAGTACCATGTCTTCCTCCACATTCCAGAGATAGAGCTTCTGCCCAGCTTCGTGAAAGGCGACCATCGAATAATCGGGCGACGGTACGGCCGCCAGAACTCTCTCCTTCCCCTGTCGCGGTGAAACTTCCGTTTTTCCGTGGTGTCTGATGTAAACATTGTGATCGTCGTGGTAGCACACCGTTTCCTCATGGACGGAGCGACTGACCCCCTCGATCTCGGGCCACGCTCTCATCCCGCCCTCTCTGTCCCGGAGAATGATCAAACCTTCTCTCGACTTCAGCAGTCCGCGGATGGGAGAGACCGGCTCTGAGACCACCCGCGTTCGGTCGCCCCTCAAGGAAACTTGTCGCATCCGGTAGTTCATGTCTGATCTCGTGACGAAGTATAGGTGTGTCCCCTCAGATGAGAAGAGTCGGTGGAATCCGGTATACGGCTCACTGCTGACCGTTTCAATGTTTCCATCATCGGAGAGTGGAATGAGATAAACTCCCCCGTATCCAGTCGCCGTGGCAGTGATCCAGTCTCCCGAGGGAGAAGGAATGGGATGAGCCAGCCTGACATGGGGAACTGAGAAGCGGTGGATGATCTTTCCCTCCAGATGATTTCCTTCAGAAAACTGTGCCGTCGCCGCGAGAGGTATCACCAGAAATATGAGACAGACGGTCTTCTTCACCGAACTACAGTTACCTTTCTTGTTTCGCTCTGTTCACCATCGCTGACCGTGATAGAATACATTCCGGACTGGATCGGGACAAGGGATGAATTTCTCAGATCCCACCTGTAATCGTAGCGGCCGGAGGAAAATTTTCCCAGATCTTTTCGGAGCACTTTCTGTCCGAGGAGGTTGATGACGGTGAGGGTAAGTCTCGTCTCCGCACGGTTCACCGTCAGCGGGATGATGATCGATGCGTTTGATGGGTTTGGATAGAGAGGGCCTAGCGAAAACAGGTTTGGCGACGGGTTGAAATCGTAAGACAGAGCGACATCAACTGTGCCAGCTACCTCGAAGAAATCGAGAATCGCCGCTATCAAGTCCGATCTTACTTTGGTGTCTCCAATCGTCTCAAGAGGGAAGGCCATATAGACTAATTTCCCCGGCCTGCTTCCCTCTCCAAACGTTCCTTCATACTGAATTCCGCCGTAGCGGTCGTTTCCGTATTGGAGGTTTTCGAGACTGCCTCCCGCCGCGGCGATGTAGTCCGGGAAGTCCTCAGGGTAAGTCTGCCCGATAGAGAATGACATTCCTTCAAAGATGGCTCCGCTCAGTCCGGATACAGTGAGGTTCCCGGCGTCGTCTCCCCCGTAATTTGCCTTCAGATACGATCTGTAGAATTCGGTGTCTTCCGGGTTAGCCTCTTCCCGCGCCAGATCCCATCCCACCTCCGATCCGGTCACGAAGAGTTTTCCGCCTTCTTCAAGAAACACCTTGACCATCGGCTGTTCTTGCGTGCTGAACGTCTCGTCTGCTGTCCCCTCATCCCCAAAAAACCACAGGACAACATCATAATCTTCGAGGCTGACAGTGCCGTTTTCGACAGCGTCATTCGAGGTGCAGTCAAAAGCAACCATCTGCTCAGCGCACACTTTTCCGTAGACTGTGGCGAACGCATGATGAGGCTGGCCCCAGCTGGCGATGCGGTCAAAGCCGTCCACGATGAGTACCTCTGGAGAATCTCCCGAAAGGTAAACAGGATACCTGTCGGAAACGTTGGACTCATGCTGCCCTGATGTATCCACCGCATAGTAATAGTAGCTGTAGTAGTTGCCAGATTCCACAGTCGTATCGGTCCACGATGTGATATTTCTTGTGAGTACCGTCTCGTCCATCAAGAGCCCATAGTTACCGTTCGGATTTTCCGACCGGAAGAGGTGATATCCCGCCACGAATTCTTCCTCTGTACCAAACCAGCTGATCTCTACGGCTTCGGCCGAAACGGCCCGGCGGACGTGATGAAGCACCGGCTGCTCAAAGACAGGAATGAACGGCGACTCTGGTCCGTCCAAGACCATTTTCTTGAAAAGAATATCACCGTTTCCCACCGATATGTCCGCTTCAGTTGTATCTATTTCGTTGAATGCTGTAAGACGATAGTTACCGGCGGGGATATTTTCAATGCGGAAGTAGCCGTTTCCCTTCCCGTCGGTCACAGAACTGTCAGTGTGAGTTTCCAGCATGATGACGGTGTGATTGATGGGCTTGCCTTCTGAGCTTTTCGCTACGCCCACAACGGTGCCGTAGGTCGGGAGCTCTTCTTCAAGGAACTGGAGGTAGGAGTAGAGAGTTGCCTGTGCTTCTGTCTTCAGATAGTCGTTGTTCGTCAGTCGTCTCTCCTCGCCGCCGTTGGTGATGAATGACGGTTCCGACAGCACCCCCGGCATAGTCAGATCGTTCAGTACGCCCAGCTGAAATCCGAGAAATGAAACATCTCCGCGGGCGCCGATATCAGAGATGTTCTTTGTTTCAGAATGGTAGCCGCTGATGATTTTCGAAAGGGCATCTGCCACGTCCGGCCAGCGCGGACTTCCCGCCTCCGTCTCGCCATACAGGCAGAGACTGTAGTTGGACTGATGAGAGCTTGAACCGTTGTGGTGGAGCGAGATGAAGTAGTCCACATCATGATTGTTCGCAATCATTTCTCTCTCGGACAGCGATAGATCACTATCTGTGGCTCGAGTGAGAATCACGGTATCGGCGCCGTTTGACATGAGGAAGTCGTTAAGGTCCAGCGCCTGTTGAAGGTTGATTTCCTTCTCTGTCAGGCCAGCCGGTCCCACCGCGCCGGTGGCCGTTCCGCCGTGTCCCGCATCGATGCAGAACTTGAGCCCGGATAGATCCAATGATGAACCACTGAGTTGCGTTCCTGTCAGGGCGAATAGCAGCATAACGATGATGTGCCTCTGTATCGGCCGCGTTTTACTGTTACAAATATAATGCAGCATTCGGTGTGTCATTTAATAAAGACAATCTTTTCGGTCTGTCTTGTCGGCGGAATACTGTTGTGAGATGTGAAGCCGCCTCTTACGAGATAGACTCCTGACGCCAGAGAATTTATCACATCTTGGGAAAGGGGTTGCGTAAGATGAGACGGTCCGCCCACCTCAATTTTCTTGCTCCAGATCCTCTGGCCCAACACAGAATATAGGGCAATGTCTACTGATCCTCTGCCAGGGGCATTGAATCGAATCTGACTAGCGGAGTTGAATGGGTTTGGATAGACGACCATCGAGAAACGGTCTGGCAGGATGGCACTATCTTCTGACCTTAGATCGTGCAGCAGAGCGTGGGCAATCTCTTCCATAAGGTTGTCGTCGGAGTCAGAAGCGAAGAGTATCTCAGGGGGAGGCGCCGTGTAGAGAAACTTGGAGCCGAGAGCACCAAAAGAATTCCCATCAGTATCCTCAAGAATCGTGGTGCCGGCATCAGGGTTAATTTGCACAGTATTAAGAGAATCGAGGACATAGAAGGAACTGTCTATCTGGAAGGTGCGTCCCCACAGCCCTGTTATTACTTCAGGGGTGGATACAATTGATCCGGAGGAGAGTCCAACTGATTCAAGATATTCCTGTCCCAGAGAATCGAGACTGAATGCCTCCATAAGCCGGCTGCCGATAAGCCATGTTCCGTCGTGTGATACCTCAAGTTCCTGGATGAGTTTTGGAGGCAGAGGACCGACATCGTCCAGTGTGTAAATGATTTTACCAGGAGCGTGAAGTGAGTGTAGGAAGAAGGTTGTATCTATGCCGAACAGATCATCATCTACCGTTGCAAAGGAGAAACCAGCCTCGCCCAGATGCTCACCTAAGAGAGCCGCAAAAGGGTGAGAGGGCCTGCTCCACGCGCCATCAACTCTGTCGAAAGCGTCCACGATTATGAAGCGGTTATCCGGGTTGCCGAGCCGCAGGCCGTAGATGTTCGAAGACTCGCTTTCATTGGTGAATGGGGCGTTGTCAACAGCGGTTAACCTGAAAAAGATGGTGACATTCTCAGGGAAAGTGGAGACGTAAAGTTCAGTGACCGTTTCGGTTAACTCAGATTCGTTGTGATATGACGTCCAGTTTTCAAGGTCGTAGCTGAAGTAGAGACGATATCCGATGAGGTCTGTCTCCAGATTCCTTAACCACTGAATCTGAAAGCCTTCCCCGTCATGAATCACAGCCAGAAGTGTAGGCGGTACGGGTGGAACAGTATCTGAATCTACCACTTCAAACTGAGTTTTCATGGTATCCGCATTGTCCCGTGTATCCCATGCGTAGACCCGAGCAGTGTAGTCCCCACGATCCCAATGCGTCACATCTACTGAGGAGCTGTAGGTAATCTGGTTTGAGACGATGTATCGGTAGATGCTGGTGGTAGACCCTTTAGCGTAGACGTTGGTGATGTAGTCATCGCTCGATGGAATCTGGTCAAACTGAAAAGGGATCACAGGACCGAACACGACGGCGCCACTCTCATCAGTAATATCAAAGCCGATTCGGTAGATGCCGTTGTTTCCGCCGATGGGACCTGTGTCCGTTACATCAGCCGTCCGGCTCACGATATCCACCTTGCCGTTGACCTTCCTGTCAGTGAACTGCCGATCCGTGCCGTCAATATAAAACTGGATGGACTCCACGCCGGGATCAAATGAATCGTCAAACGGACTCAGTCCACCGTCCTTCCGCAGGGCGTTGATTTCTTCCCCTGGATAACCGTCCTTGAAATGGATGTGGTTCCAATCATTGGTGGTTCCGAGGATTGTTTCGAATGCGGAGACAGAATCACCTGTAGAGAGAGCCGGCGACGGGATCACGTGTACATAGGCATATCTCCCGACTCTCACCCACGAGTTGATGCCGTATTGACTCGGCGTTCCGATACTCGTCACCGCGCCGTCAATTACCGAGTAGACTTCTTCCCCTTCGGGGAGGTGAATGTCCACTCCGTCGTGGAAGTGGTCAATGGGTCCGGAGGCTCCTGATCTGTTCTCGCAGAATGTACCGTTGATCCAGTGTTGCTCATCAAAAGGTACGCACGGCCAGTTGTAATTCTGTACCTGAAGAGAATTCGTGGCGGATACCATAAATATCACAAAGAAAGATAGTCTAAGCACCGTTAACCTCAGCGAATTCCAAGTTTCAGTAGCTGTTGATCGAGCTGAATGAAAAAATGTTCATCAAACAGCATAGAGACACGCAAGATCTTGTGGGAAGTTTTGGACAGGAGCAAATTTTCCCGCGAGCCGTTGCGGGGATTAAAGACAAAGAGTGTCGGTCTTGAAAATAGCGGTGTCCCCTGCTGATAATATGTACCTTCCGCATAGAGCAGACAGACCGATTCACCGGCGCGGAAAAGCTCAAGAGGGATGATCTTTCTGCCAAGGTCGATCTGGATAACTGGTTCAGGTTCATCATAGCTTAGCGCCAGAAATTGTCTTTTGTCAGCAGCGTAAAGAAGATTACCGTGCCACAGCATATTACGAGGAAGAAGGGGGAATTCTTGGGTGCCGGTGGCATCCTTCCGAAATAAAATAAGCTTCGGTTCATGACTGTAGGCACCGTCCGGGCTGACCGTTCCGGCTACGGCTACGATTCCTGTCCCTGATGCGGCTAAGTCGTAAAGGACGGTCATCGGCAGCGATCTTAATCTGATAGGCTCTCTGCCCGGGAGTCCTTCGAATACGATCACATTTTTACTCTCTCTTAAATCCGCTGATGTCATGCCGGCCGCCAGGAAGTGATCCTCACCGGTGGAGAACACCCTTAACATTTTTTCGTGACTCCAGGACGATTCTTCGAAGAGGGAGATGTTCATCGTCAGCTGGCCGCTCATGTCCCGGATCGCTATCCGCTGATCTTCCGGATAGGACAGAAGAATCTTATCTCTTAGTGCCGTAATGTGGGGCAGTCCCCGGTCCCGGTGGTGGGGTACAGTCCACGATGTCGAATGTGTTCCCATATCAGTGAGCAGAGTCATGGTAATCGATTGATTATCGCTCTCGTCCGCGAGATCTTCAATGATGAGAAACGCCTCATCCATTAACGGCCCGAGGGGAATGACATTGAAGATTCTCTGCATGTCCGTAGCATGGCGCTTCCCATACAGATGAAGTTGCTCCATTGTCCAGAACCCCTTCATGCCTGATTCATCGAATAACATCCTCGCCTCGTTCGGAACGGTCTCGGTTCGAAAATATTTCAATTCCACTTGGGCGAGTAGGGGGGAAAATCGGAGGAGCACTACTGATGTCATGATCAATCTGATATTGTTTCGCATAGTGGTGATCAATACTTGAATTAATTCAAGAGCTTCTCAGACAACTGCAAATTACCGCACTCAGCATGCATGAAACCAGAGGAAACTGGATCAATCTCCATCTATCCATTATCAAACAGGTCGGCATGATTTCAAGATAGAAATGTCCTAAAAAATGATTGCCTTATAAACAAATTATATATTATACTCACCAGAGGTGTGCGGTGTGCTGTAAGTCTGAATTATGACCTCCAGCGGCTGAATCATAACCTTCATTCATGTTACGAGTAAACACATAAGGAGAAATAGTATGAATCAAGTGATAAAGAAAGTTGGGATAACCATACTCCTTTTATTCTTTACCGTTTCCTTGCAAGCACAGGCGGCGGGAGAGGGATTTGAGAAGACCTTTTCGGTTATCCAGCACGACGGGGCTCCCTATGACTTCATGGTGACAGATGAAGTTCACGCTGGTCACGATTTCGACGGTGATGGCAACATGGAATTCTTCGCCGTTGCCGACCATTCGAATCCAAACAGTGGTGGACAGTGGGAACAGCCCACGGGGCATTCTGTCTGGCTATATGAGGCGTCTGGTGCTGGCGATTATGATCTGGCATGGTCGTGGTTTGACACCACGCTGAACACAGGCGGCGCCAGTTTTCCCACCGCGACAGTTGGCGATCTGGACGGTGACGGTAATCCTGAGCTTCTCCTCGGGATGCCTTACGGATCAGGCAAGCCCGACAGTACGACAAGTCCTGCACGTTTCTATGTGTGGGAAGCGGATGATTCGGGATTGCCGGCCGACGGTACGCCCACAGCCATCTGGGACTTTGGTGTCTCTCCAGGAACAAACACGAGGCCATCATGCATAGCTGTTGACGACATAGACGGCGACGGTGCTCAGGAAGTGGCTCTGGGATTCCGGGCATTCAGTGATGCGGTGGCAAATGATGCCATGATGGTATTTTCGCTCAACGGTGAGTTCGCCGGCGATTTCACTCAATGGACTACAGAAGTCCTAGATACGACAAGCGATGTTGGATCGACCTATGCGGCAGCAATCACCGACGTGGATAACGACGGCAATAAGGAAGCCTTCTTCTCCACTGACTATGGTTCTTGGTTTGAAGCATCAGGAGCCGATACCTACGTCGCCTATCCGGAACATCTCAAGAACACCACAAATTCCTGGTGGACGATCCAGGCTGTTAGCAACGGTGACGTTGATAACGACGGCGTCCCGGAGCTGTGGTTTGGCAAAACGAATGGCGATATCTGTTTCATGGAAGGTGTAGCGGATCTTGCCACCGCCGATTCGACGGATGTAACACGTGTAATGAACTTAGCTCCCACCGGTATCCGGGGTATGGCCGTAGGACAGTACCATCCTAACATCGCCGGCTATGGCGATGTAATCGTAGGTGGCAACTACGGCACTACTGTGCATCGGGCGTGGCTGTACTCCTCAGGTACAGACATAGCTGACTCCACACATTGGGGCTCATCGCTCGTCTACTTGCATGATGAAACGGGTGCTGCCCGGACTTACTCAGTATCCTTCGGTGGTGATCAGGAAACACCCGGCGCCTCAGCTGACTTGGATGGGAATGGTAAGCCTGATCTGGTCATCGGTTTTGAGGACGGTGATTCTACTGCAACCGAGTACGTGGTCGTTGTCGAAGGTATGGGTGGCACGGTGGCTATCGAGAAGGACTTTGGATCACCTGTCTTGAAGTCCTACAAGCTCAGCCAGAACTACCCTAATCCGTTCAACCCAGCTACTACGATTGGTTACTCCATCGGCAGAGGCGGTATGGTTCAACTGACCGTGTTTGATCTCTTGGGACGCAAGGTGCAAACCCTCGTCTCTGAGCATCATGTGCCGGGGGAGTATAGCAGTCAATGGGATGGAACCGATGTCTCTGGCGAAATAGTTGCCAGTGGTGTTTACATGTACAGGTTAGAGGTAAACGGCGCTGTCCTCTCTCGTCAGATGACGTTCATCAGATAATACGTTCAATTCGCAACGGGCTCCATTCGGGGCCCGTTGCGGATCCCTTTATAGTTTTCTACTGAAAGGATGATCCGACTGAAACCGAAGATCCTGATCTTCCTGATCACGGCCTTTTCGTTGTTGCATGCCGGCACGACCGGGAAGCTGAGGGGTGTGGTGAACGGTGCTGATAGACAACCGTTGCCCGGCGCGAATGTCCTGGTGGAAAATACTTTCCTTGGTGCTGCTGCTGATCAGGATGGATACTACTATATCCTGAACATTCCGCCGGGAGTGTACACTGTCACCTTCTCCGTGATAGGTTACAAGACATTGAAGGTAGAAAATGTCAGGATTCAGACCGATCTGACCACTGAGCTCAATGCCAGCATGGAAGAGACGGTGCTTGAAGCCGGCGAAGAGGTGACGGTCGTAGCTCAGCGATCCATGATTCAGCGTGACGCCACTGCCAGCGCGGTGGTCATTTCATCGGACATCATTGCTGATTCTCCTATTGAGACCTTTCAGGCCATCGTGCAGACTAAGGCAGGTGTAAGCGCCGACGCCAGCGGCGCACTCCATTTTCGTGGCGGCAGGGCCGATGAGATAGTCTATCTTGTGGATGGTGTACCCAACGTCAATCCGTACATCAGCAGACTGGGAGTGGATATTGCAACCAACGCTATTCAGGAACTGTCCGTACTCACCGGTTCTTTCAGTGCTGAGTACGGTCAGGCTATGTCGGGTGTGGTTAACATAGTCACCAAGAATCCCGCTCCTGAATACCACGGATCTATCTCTTTTATGGGCGGTGATCTGAGTACCAATTACGATATCGATATTCATGATATGATAAGGGATCAAGTTGAACTGTTTGATAGTGGCAACAATCAGGAACTGGAAGCCACTGTCTCAGGTCCTTTCCCGTTCTTCGACCGTCTGCGTTTTTTCGCTTCGCTCAGAAAAGTTACCCAGCAGGGATACCTTTTCGGCCTCTCCCGTTATACTTCTTACGGCGTTGAGAAGGATTCATCCGAATGGAAACCTTTTCCCATGAACCCACTGGAGAAACTGAATCTGCAGACGAAAATTTCCTTTTCGCCCTTCAGTAAGGTCAAGTTGCAGTACAATCTTCTCGTGGAGGACAGTTTCTGGAAGAGCTACTCTCATCCCAGGAAATATCTTGAAGAAGGTCACTACCAGAACTTCAAGGACGCGGTGAGTCACATGTTTAAGCTGACACATCAGCTGAACGCGCGGAATTTTTACACGGTCAGTTACTCGCGTATCAAGAACAACTATGAATATTTTGCTTATACAGATCGCGAGGATGAACGCTATGTCTGGGGCGGCTATTACATCCAGGACAGCAATTATGAGTTCTACACTGGCGGGACGAATAACGGTCACCATGAGCGTAAAATAACCACCGATCAGGTGACAGCACAGCTCATCAGTCAGGTGAATGACCAGCATGAAGTAAAGGTAGGGTTTGAAGGGAAAGTCCACGATTTCTATCTCTTCAACTGGACGACGAATGTTGACCGGAGAGACGAGCCGTGGATAGACATCAACGGCAATAGCGAGTATGATGTGGGTGAAGAATTTACGGATCTAGATGGTAGCGGAGACTGGAGTCCTGCCAAGGATGACAACGGCAACGGAGAAGCTGGCGATATCATAGTAGGATCGGGCGCATATTTCGACAGGTACAGTCCCAATCCGAAAGAATACTCCGCCTACATTCAGGACAAGATTGAACTGCGGGAGATGGTAATCAATGTTGGCTGGCGGTGGGAATATTACGATACAGGTGGGCGTGTCGCCCTTGATTGGACTAATCCTTCACCTGACAGCACTAAAGAGGCAGCGCCCAAGCATCAGTTCAGTCCGCGATTCTCTATTGCTTATCCGGTAACGGACAGGGGAAAGCTTTTCTTCTCTTACGGTCACTTTTTCCAGATGCCGCCCTATTTCCGCCTCTACCATAATCCCGATTTTGATGTCCTCCCCGGTGTTATCAAGAGCGACATCGGCAACGCAGATCTGAAGCCTCAGAAGACAGTGAGCTACGAGGTCGGATTTGAGCAAGAGGTGGCTGCCGATGCCGCCATCTATATGAAGGCTTACTACAAAGACTTCCGCAATCTTCTGGGTCAGCGCGTCTATATTCTTCCCGGTGGATCGGATTCCTATGCTCTGTTCATCAACCGGGACTGGGGCAATGTGAAAGGGATATCGTTCAGTTTTGATAAGCGGTTTACCTCTTTTGTTTCCGGCTCAATTGACTACACATATCAGGTGGCTGCAGGAAACGAATCAGATCCCACCCGTACGCGCCGTGACTACCGTCTTTCCATTGAACCACAGAAAAAAGTCGTCTTCCTAAGCTGGGACCAGACGCATACCTTACGCTTTAATCTTAATATCGGACGACCCGGGAGTTGGCGCGTGAGTACCATCGGCGTTGTTGAGAGCGGCTATCCTTATACGCCCAAAGATGTTAACGAACTAGTGAGGATTGCAGAAGAGAACTCTGGCAGAAAGCCGGAACGGGTGAATGTGGATATAACAGCCTACAAGAACATCAGGCTGCCGCTGGGGTCGAGAGCTATCTCATACAGGTTGTTCGTGAAGATATATAACTTGCTGGACCGAAGAAACGAGAATTATGTGTGGGACAGTTCGGGCAGAGCAGGATATTCCCTTGGGCGATATGGCGGCTGGTCTACGCCTGAATGGGTAAATCGGCCCAACTGGTATTCTAAACCGAGACAGGTATATCTCGGAATGTCGGTTGAGTTTTAGTCGGAAAATCTTGTGCAAATAAGAATCTCTCCTTTGCTGCTGATATTCGTTCTTTGCTCATTCATTCTTGTCCTTAGAGCTCAGGAAGTGGTTCGGCGCCCGGCCGGCCCTATGAAAACGTGGAGTAAGAAGGACTTCGACACCTACATCCGCCAGCTTGAGGGTAGGAAGCACCTCTATAAATCTGCCGCCCACGGTGATCGGAAGTTTGGCCTTCACGACGGCAACAAGATGAGAACACTTTTCTACAACTACGGCTCCATCGGCAGACCCAATACTGAGCCGTCCATGGAGTGGCCGGCCTACTCAGGGCACGGCTATGCGTATGAATTCGGTGCAATCGTCGGCGCCCAGGTGGTGGATGCATATGGGGACACCGTGGGGATTTTTTCTGACGGCATGCTTGACGGTGGAGATTATGATCCGACGGGAGGTGCAAACTGGTGGGGCTGGGAACCCCTCCCCGGTTATGCTGCTGTATCTCCTAATGAAAATATTGCTGCATCGAATAATCCGATGACGTGGGGATATAACTTTCCGACAGATGAAGAAGGCAATCTGCTCTGGCCGGGACAGTTCGGTGATGGCATAGTTACCGCTGATCTAGAGAGCTATTTTGTTATGGATGACCGCTTCAACGCCGAGTTTGAGTATTACCCTTCTCCATCGGATTCATCCCTGAGAGGTACCGGAGTTGAGGTGGAGGTGAGGGGATACCAGTATGCAGCGTCGGTAGCTGAAGATATCATATTCTTCCAATATAATGTGACGAATGCCAGTGAGAAGCGGCTGGAAAAGGTCGTGCTTGGTATGATCGGCGATCCCCACATTGGCGGCGCTGGCGACTTTTCCGACGATTTCGCTGCCTTTATCAACAGTGATGGGACCGACGGTTTTACGGGGGAGGTTCTCGATGTAAATGACATGGTTTACTGCTGGGATAAGGAAGGCTCCGGCAACGATTATGCTATTCCGTGGGACGACCTGGGATGGATGGGATACAAATTTCTTGAGAGTCCGGGGATTGTTGACGACGGTGTTGACAACGATAATGACGGTATGGTTGACGAGAGTCAATACGATAATTTCGATAACGATGGTGACTGGCAATCAAGTGATGAAGAGGCGACGGCGGACACGGCCGAAGCGAGAGAATGGTGGGACGAGAAAATGTGGAACGGTATCGACGATGACGGTGACGGCAGAGTTGATGACTGGGGCGATCTTGACGGCAAAAGCGACGACCTGAATGGGAACGGTGTTCCTGATGCGGATGAACCAGACTTTGAGTTGACAGATGTGGACGAAAGCGACATGCTCGGGCTCACCAGCTTCTGGGCTCCTATCTACGGAACTGAAGAGGCCGGTATGGATGATAAGATGTGGAAACGGATGATTCCAGGCACTTTTGCCACGGGAGGCGATATTGCACAGGACGCAGATAACATCTTCATCTTCGGTACCGGCTATTTTTCGCTGGACCCGGGGGAGTCCCAGAAGTTTTCTATTGCTGTCATCATGGGGCAAAACAAGGATGACCTTCTCTCCAATGCCAAGGTGGCCGACTGGATTTATAAGCTGGGGTTCCAGTTCACGAAGCCCCCGGACAAACCGACCGTTGTTGCGGTTCCCAGTGATGGACAAGTGACCCTCTACTGGGATGACATTGCCGAACAGTCAGTCGATCCAGTAAACGGCGAAGATTTTGAAGGATATAAGATTTACCGTAGTACGGTAAAGGGTCAATGGGGAAAGGAATTGACGGACAATCAGGGTATCTCTGTCGGTTACATGCCCATCGCTCAGTTCGATCTTGATGACGATATTGAAGGGACTCACGAGGTCGCTTCCGCCGAAGGGTATCATATGGATATGGGGGACGACACAGGGATTCGAAGAACATTTATCGATTCCAACCTCGTAAACGGGCTGACATATTATTATGCCGTCACGGCTTATGATCAGGGGAGTGTGGAGGGAAATATTCCACCTCTTGAATGTTCGAAAAATCTCGGTGATGTGAACGTGATGGAAGCGACTCCCAACGCTCCAGCCGCGGGATATGAGGCGGCCGGCGTCACTGTGGAGCACTATGAAGGATTTGGTTCCGGCACAGTGACTGCCAATCTAATCGATTTTGTGAATATGGATGCTTCCGTCGGCTACGATCTGGGAATCAGCCAATCCGGTTCAAAGAGTTACGTGACAGTGACGGAGGTAGCCGGTGAGGATTCGACCGTTATCTGGGATTCTGTTCCGGTGAAGGAGGTGGAGGCGAATGGGCTTGGTATCGGCGTTTCAGAATTGTTTGTGCTCGATGTAGGGGTGGTGCTTGATTCGGCGAAGTGGATTACGGGAACGGAGTACTTCGACTTCGAAATCATCGGTGGTAGTGTCACATATCCCCGCGATCTGGAAATTCGTTTCTTTGATGATCATGCCGATTCGTCCATCATCTCGGCTCTTCCTATGCGTTTCCAGGTGTGGAACGTGAACGAAAACCAGCAGATGGATGTTTATTATCTCGATAAGGATGGTGATGATCAGGTATCCATCGGTGATGAGATTCAGCCGGTGATTTATCAGGGCGGCACACCCAAAGCTGTATGGAAGATCACGCCTGCAATGCCGAGCGATTCTCTGCTGGCTGGGACGCCCCCGCCGGAGGGCAGCACCATTAGTATCTGGGTGAGTAAACCGTTCGGCTCCGAAGGAGTGGATGACCGCTACCGTATCGGTATGACTTCGGCATCTGTTGATGAGAGCAAAGTGAGTACGGAGATGGAAATGATTGCTGTAGTTCCCAATCCCTATGTGGCGGCTTCTACTTTTGAAACGCCGCCGCCGCAGGTCTTCTCCGCGGGCCGGGGCGAACGACGAATCGACTTTATCCATCTGCCTCAGGAGTGCACTATACGAATTTTTACCCTGGCAGGCGATCACGTTCGCACCATCGACCACTCGGGCACTATCTTCGATGGGACGGAATCGTGGAACCTATTGAACAAGGACGACCACGATATAGCGCCGGGAGTCTACATCTACCACGTGGAGACACCGGACGGCTATGAGAAGGTTGGCAGAATTGGGGTGATAAAGTGACACATAATTCAGTGATGCCTGAACTGTGATGCTGATGAGATCTGCAAAAGAGTACAATAGCTTGAAGAAATCGTTCGGTAGAACATACTGTCTCTTCTTCTTTCTGCTCATGGGATTGACTGTACAGATAAGTTCCCTTTCGGCGACTACCAAGGCGGGGACGTCTGTGGCGCAGTTTCTTAAGATTGGCGTCGGTGCAAGAGGAGTTGCTGTGGGGGAATCGTTCAATGCACTGACCTCGGATGTGACAGCCATCTACTGGAATCCGGCGGGGCTTGCCAGTCTTGCACGCAATGAACTAGCTTTCTCCAATAACAATTGGTTTGCGGGGATTACTCATCAGTTCTTCGCCGTGGGTATTCCTCTCAGTGGTGCCCGCGGGACTGTCGGTCTATTTGCTATTAATCTTTCAGTCCCGGAGGAAGAAGTTAGAACAGTTTATCAGCCGGAAGGGACGGGTGAATTTTTCAGTGCTGGCAATCTCGCCATAGGCGCCTCCTATGCCCTTTCCCTTACAGACCGCTTCTCCTTCGGGTTCGTGGGCAAGTACGTTCAGGAATCGGTCTGGTCGATGCATTCCTCAGCGGTGGCACTGGATATCGGTACTCTCTACCGCAGTAGTTTCAGGAATATTCGCATCGGCATCGTTCTCAGCAATTTCGGCACGAAAATGCAGCTGGAAGGGAGAGCTAATCTCCTTTTCGTTGATCCTGACCCATTTATTGAGGGGAATACTGAAACTATCCGGGCAGAGTTGGAGATGGGAAAGTGGGACCTTCCTCTCTACGTCAGGACGGGAGTGGCATTTGACCTCGTCCAGTCCAAGGCGTTCACAGTGTCTTATGCTGTTGACATGCTTCACCCGAATGACAATCGTGAGTTTGTAAATACAGGTATCGAAGTTGCCGTCAGTGATATGATCTTTCTCCGGGGAGGTTACCGGGGGCTTGGGATGGACGAACTTGAAGGTGGATTTGCTTTCGGCGCCGGTCTCTCCATCTCTGTGGGACCGTCGTCTTTCAGCGTGGATTATGCCGTTACAGATTTCGGCCGCCTTTCGGATGTCCATCACCTCACGCTGGGACTAGGATTCTAGATCGGCTTGGTCACTCGCTCTTCGCTTTTATCTCTTAATAATTTCCCCCAATCAATTGCTGTGATAGCCTCATGCTGAATTACATTTGGTTGGGAATGATTTTGCTGTCAGTGGTTGTCGGTACCGTTACAGGCAAGATAGATGCAGTGACAGAAGCGGCCATCAGCAGTGCCAAGGCTGCGGTTGAACTGGCCATCGGCCTCATCGGTGCCATGGCTCTCTGGCTCGGACTGATGAAGGTGGCGGATCAAGCCGGACTGGTTCAGCTTCTGGCGAAGGGAATCAAGCCGGTCACGAAGAGACTCTTTCCTGAGATCCCGGAGGACCACCCGTCCATGGGAGCCATGGTGCTCAATATTTCAGCGAATATCCTCGGCCTGGGAAACGCTGCAACGCCCTTTGGCATCAAGGCCATGGAAGAGCTGCAGAAGCTTAATCCAGTGAAAGAGACCGCCACTAATGCCATGTGCATGTTTCTGGCCGTTAACACCTCAAGCGTCCAGCTTCTCCTTCCCGCCACGGTAGTGGGAATCATGGGGGCTACGTCCAGTCAGATATTCATTACTACTATTCTTGCCACGTCGTGCTCCACGGTTGTGGGGATTCTGGCCGCTAGGTCATTGGAAAAAGTTAGAGTATTCAGGAGAGATGAAGGGGAAGATTCTATCGAGATTCAGAATTGATCATGGAGATCATCAATACAGTTTCCAAATACGTTATTCCATTCCTCATCGCTGCTATTCCCCTTTACGCTCTCGCGGTGAAACGGGTAAAAGTATACGAGGAGTTTGTGGAGGGAGCCAAGGAAGGTTTTACCATTGCCGTCAGGATCATCCCCTATCTGGTGGCGATTCTTGTGGCCATCGGTATGCTCCGGGCCTCTGGCGCGCTGGAGTGGATACTCGTCGGCTTGAAGCCCCTCCTGTCGCTCATCGGTTTTCCTCCTGAGAATCTCCCGCTTGCTCTCATGCGCCCCCTTTCGGGCAGCGGATCTTTTGGCCTGCTGGCTGACCTTGTCAATGAATACGGAACCGATTCATTGCAGGCAAAGATTGGAGCGACGATGTACGGATCTACAGAGACGACATTTTACGTTTTGGCCGTCTACTTCGGAGCGGTGGGTATCCGCAAGACGCGTCATGCAGTTGTGGCGGGACTCATCGCCGACATCACGGGGGTTCTGGCCGCTGTCTATATCTGCCGCTTGTTCTTTTCGTAGCTGCTGAACTCAGGCGTGGGATTCAGACTGGACTACGTCAGCAGAAGCTTCGGCGTATTTGATGTACTGTCAGGATACTCTTTGAGTTTCGAGTTCTAGCCTGATCTATTCATCAACCAGCCGCGTCCCCTCAAGGTCAACCTCCGTGATGATGCTTTTACACTCAACGCCAAACTGCTTAAAGGATCGTACCATGGCGTCTTCGATGAGATAGGGGTGGTTGTTGGTGTAGTTGGTGATGGCGAAGAGGGTAGGTCCCGAACCGGAAATGGCGACGCCGTCGGCCCCGGATTTTAGGGCATTCTCCTTTACCTCCTCGTAGCCTTGAATCAACTGCGCTCGGACAGGCTCAACGACCACATCATTCAGACTGCGGGCGAACAGATCATAATCGTTCTTGGCGAAAGCGGCAGAGATGAGGCAAGAGTTAGCCATGTTGTTGACGAAGCCGTCGAGAGGGACGGTGTCCGGTAGTATCTCTCTTGCTTCCCGCGTGAGGATTACCACATCCGGCGTGACGAGGATGATGCGCAGGTTATCGATGTGGCCGATCTTGGTGACGTCGAGGGGAAGCTTCGAGCGGGTGAGTGTGGCGCCACCTAAAAGGCACGGCGCTGTGTTGTCGGCGAAGAAGCCGCCGGAGACGTGTTCCTCGGCTTTGGTTGCCGGGAGAATGAGGTCTTCCTTCGAGAGTTGATCGCCGTAGAGATGATTGGTGGCGAAGGCTGCGGCCGCAGCCGAGGCAGCGCTCGATCCAAGCCCTGATCCCGACGGCAGTCCCTTCCTGATCTTGAGTTCCACTCCCCCGTCTACTCCCAGGAGTTTCAGCACTTCTTGGGCGGCGATGCCGGCGGTGTTTTCGTTGGGATCGGTGGGGAGGTCGTGCTCGGACTCGATCTCGCTGATGAGTATGCCGGAGTCTGTCTTCCGAGCTTCGATGACGTCACCCCAGCCACCTATCGCCAGCCCCAGCACGTCGAAACCGGGACCGATGTTGCCGATTGTGGCTGGTGCGAATACCTTGATCCAGTCCATGTTAGGAATTTCCTATGAGATAATCCTTGAATGAGGCATAGTCGTTGTCTAGATGGTCAGCATGACTTCTTCGGTCAGCAAATTTACGAAACGATTCGGGTGGCGCAATTTCAATATCTAGGGCTTCCTCAAGAATGCTCGGGAACTTTCCCGGATGGGCAGTTTCGAGGCAGATAGCGGTCGCGGAGTTACCCTGCTGCCTGAATCTCTTGAGGGCCTCGAGACCGACAGCGCCGTGGGGCTCCACCAGAACGCCGTGCTCTGCGTACACCTCCTTGATGAGGGCTACCGTGGCATCGTCGCTGACGGAAGTAGAGAAGAAACATTCTAGCATCCCGCTGATGTCGGGTGCCCTGGTCACAGTGCCGTCTTTGGTGAGGATGCCGCCGTACAGATCAAAGTAGCGCGCCAGATTGCTCGGGTTGCCGACATTCATGGCGTTGGAGAGGCACGCCCGGGACGGATCAACTTTCTCATAGACTCCGGTCTGAAGGAACCTCGGGAATTCATCGTTCTCATTGACGGCAATAATGATCCTTCCGACTGGCAGGCCCATCCGTCTGGCAAGCTCACAACCGAGGGAATTGCCGAAATTGCCCGATGGGACTGAGAAAACTACAGGTTGAGGATATTCGGCAGTATTGATGTAGGCGTAGACGTAGTAGACGATTTGCGGCAGGAGCCGGCCGATATTGATTGAGTTGGCGGAAGTGAGGTTGAGGTTGGTGAGATCGGAATCGGTGAAAGCCGCCTTCACCAGTTGTTGACAGTCGTCGAACTTCCCATCCACCGCTACCGCCTGGACGTTTTTCCCGATGGAATCGAGCTGCTGTTTCTGGATAGTACTCACCTCTTCTCGCGGGTAGAGGATGAACACACGGAAGCCGTCAAGACCGCGGTAGGCCTCCCCAACGGCGCTCCCCGTATCACCGGAGGTGGCCACCAGCACTGTGATCTCCCGGTCGCCGGGCCGGAGATGGGCCATCATACGTGCCATGAAGCGTGCACCGAAATCCTTAAAGGAGGCTGTCGGTCCCCGGTCGAGTCGCATAAGATGAGTCCGTTCATCCAACTGCTCAATGGGGATTTCAAAGTCGTAGGCGTCGATGACTATTCTCTCCAGATCATCACCGTCTATCTCGGTGCTGAGATACTTGTGGAGAAGAGAGCAGGCAACTTCAGCATACGGCTTGCCCACTAGGGATAACAGCTCCTCCCCGGAAAGGGCCGGAATCTGATCAGGCATGAACAGACCGCCATCGGGCGCGAGACCCGTGAAGAGTGCATCACCGAACGGTACCGGGTCGCCAAGTGAGAGCGCCCTGTCGGTACTATAATATAGAATAGTCATATTCTTCGGCACGGCGAGCAAGTTACCTGAGCAGACTGAACTTCTTTATCTCAATGTTGTCTTCCCAGCGCAGAACAGCCGTGTAAACACCTGAAGGAGCTATCTTACCTGACGGGAGTTTTCCATTCCACGTCACAGTTGTTCTGTCAACGAGCTGTTCACCTTCCAGTGGCAAAGTTGTCACCAATCTCCCTAGAATATCGATAATCTGGATTTGAGCAAAATTCGCTCTCCAGGAATCGGAGGATATCTGAATTTCAAGGGTGACCCTGGAATTTGATGGATTGGGGAATACGTTCATTAGGCTGATTCTGTCCGGAAGTGAGGTAACTCTACTGCTGATACTTACGACGGGGGCGAAGTAGTCGACAATGTTTTGCATCACGGCATCCCGTGTTTCACTGGGGTATATGGCTTCAAACGGCACAGTCAGATAGACCACCGCCCCTTCTTTGTGACTACCGTTGAAATTGCCGCGGAATTCGATTCCGGTGCCCCCTCTTGAATCGTAGTTGACGCCAGAGAACTTAAGATTAATTTCAGCAGCAGCGACAGGTTTGATGCCGTCGGGCCAGTCAACATCATACGTTCCGTGGCTTCCGTCATCAAATGTCAGACTTGTTATGCCAGCGAATATTCCGTTCTCACTGCCGAATGCTTGATACGTTCCCTGTTGTCCCCCGGCGGCGTCAGAGATGTAATCAGCTTTGAGAAAATTGCTGTAGAACTCCATATCATCAGTGTCCCCTTTTTCCACCAGATCGTATCCGATTTCCGATCCTGATACAAAAAGGGCGCCGCCCGCCAACAGGAAATCTTCCACCTGTGCCTGTTCCGCTTTGGAAAAACTGCTGGTGGCTGTTCCCTCTTCACCCAGAATCCAGTCGACCATGCTGTAGTTGTTCAGATCGATCATACCTGTCTCCACCGCTTCGTTAGTACACGAATCAAAGGTGTAATTCGATGCCTGAATTGACGGTGCGTGCCTTTTGATGAAATCGCGGGTATTGCTTGTACCGCTGATACGATCAAAACCGTTGACTATCAATGCGGGCACTTCACTACTGGATGGAGTGACTCCCAGAACTTCGGTGGCCGGGCTCTCACCGAAATCGTTTTTCCCCGTTACGCGGAGATAGTAGATCTCGCCTTCATTCAGGTCTGTTAAAAAGATGGGGTGAGATGAAGAAGAGTCCAGCAAGGCGGTCTCACTGGCGGCAAACCAGCGATAGATTTGGTATTGGTTTGCTGTTTCGGCGCCTGAAAAAGCTACTCTTACGGTTCCGTTGCCCTCATTGGTGATGCTGAGATTCACAGGCGCTGTGGGGGGTGCTGTTGCTCCGAAATGGTCTGCCAGGGCGCCCCACAACTCTGGTTGGGTGCCGTCATAGCCGAGGGCCCAGATGCCGATCCCATTGAGCCCCTTTTCGAGAGCCAGATCGTATTTGTAGGAAAGGCTGAGAGAATCGTCGTACCACCCCTGAAACCAGTCCGGATTTTCGAACCGGTACCACGGCGTCAGGGATTCCTCATCCCACAGCCTGCCGTAGCTTTGCGCAAGAGCCTCAGCCTCCGAATAGAACTTAGCGCTGCCTGTCCCCTTGGTACCGGCCCTCTTCTGGCCAGACGCTGTGGGCCACTGGTAGCCGTAGTAGGGACAGCCCAATATGATCTTGTCTTTTTGACCGTCTGTCTTGTTGAGATAGTCGTTCACTGTCCATGTGACATTGTACGTTCCCCATCCCGTGAGGGGCGAAACGGGGCCTGCTTCTGAACTGCCGCTCCAGTGATAGCCGTAGCCCATGATCATAAGGCCGTCACACGCCTCAGCGAGTTTCTTGTAGTCGAAGGCATCCGACCAGTCAACGGCGGGCGTCGCCATGGTGACCTGTGATCCGGGAAGGGCGGTATGGAATGTGTCGGTTAGCGCCTCCATAAAGGTAGTAAGGTTGTTTCTCTGAGAAGAAGGGACACCCTCAAAATCTATGTTTACGCCGTCGGCTCCCGCCTCTTCCACTTCTTTCAACAATTTCGTCGTGAGAGTTTTTCTATTGGAGGAACTTTTCAACAGTTTCTCAATCGCATCGCTGTCGAATAAGATGACGACGAGCACCACGCGGACCCCGTAGGAATGAGCCTCACTGATCAGGCTGGTGACAGGCCAGCCATGTCTTTCTGAAATGGTTCCGTTGCCGGTTACTTCAATCCCGAAATAGGCCACGGTCGAAAGCAGATTGAAATTGTAGTTTTGCCACGCAGTTCCCATCCAGTACGGGTGGTAGCCGAAGACCTCGACTGAGGGACCAGCGATGCGGGTCATAAGAGGGGCAAGGCGGTTCGCCGACTCGGTCCTCAAACTGGGGAAGAGATGCCGGTACTGCTCATGCTGAATCTGATGGATGCTCTCGTGAGGCTGGGAGAGGAGGGAAGACAAGAGCATCATTGTGAGCAGACAAAAGGTTTGCTGAGACCTAATCACTCTTGCGATCCTCATCCCAGTTGCAGAGCCGAAAGACATCATCGATGGTTTCCCTCTGGCGTATCAGGCTTGGTTCTCCGTTGAGGAGCAGCACTTCCGCCGGACGGGGTCGCGTATTGTATTGACTCGCCATGACGAAGCCGTAAGCGCCTGTATCCATGACGGCAACGAGGTCACCTTCTTCCACTTGCGGGAAAGGCCTGTCTGTTGCCAGTCGATCGGTATTTTCGCAGATACCGCCGGTGAAATCCACTGTGGCTACGTGAGGCGCATCAGGCTCACCCACTTTGTATATCTTGTGATAGGCTTGGTAGAGGGCGGGACGGAGGAATGTATTCATGCCAGCATCGAGACCGATAAAATCCTTGTACCCCTTCTTCTTGCCTGTGATGCGCGACAGCAGCAGGCCGGCATCTCCCACCAGATATTTACCCGGTTCGATGAGTAGTCTGGGTGCTTCTTGCCCAGAATCGTAGAATTGAGCGAAGACGAGCGCCAGCTGCCGGAACATCTCTTCGATATCCACCACCGCCTCATCCTTGCCATAGGGGATGCCCAGACCGCCACCGAGACTGACGTAGCTGAATCGAATGGAGAGACTGTCTTCGATCTCCCGCGCCGTCTCCAGAATGGTAGTCATTACCTCCACAAAGTAGGTGATTTCTAGGTTGCCTGATCCGGGCATACATTGCAGTCCAAAGTGTGTAATGCCGTCGTGGTGGGCTTTCCGGTATGCGTTGATAATCTGCTCTTTCGGAATGCCAAACTTGGCCTCTTTCCCCCCGGTAACGATGGCCGGGAAAGTTCCCTTGCCGAAGCCGGGATTCAGGCGGAATGAGATTTCATCCGGCAGGCCTATCGTTTTGAGGCGGTCGTAGGAGGTAAGGTCGTCAAGGTTCAAATGTACGCCGGAGTCGAGAGCAGTTTTCAGTTCATCCGTACTCTCATAGTTTCCCGTGTAGATACATCTTGCGGGTGCTATCCCAACTTTTTGTGCGATGAACAGTTCGCCGCGGGATGAGCAGTCGGCTCCCAGGGACGGCAGCGCCGATTTCATAAGGGACACAAGATGGGGATTGCTGTTAGCCTTGAGTGCGTAGCAGATCAGGTGGTCAGCAAAGTGTTCAGCCATGGCGCTGTCGAGCCGCTCTACGTTTTGTTGCAAACGGTCACCATCGTAGAGATAGAGAGGCGTCCCAAACTCGGAAGCGATAGACTCCATCCGTTCCCTGTCAGAGATGAGGGAAAGCAGAGGGTGAGTGGCGTCGGTTTTCTGTGTCACTTGAGTGTTCTGGTGAATGTGTAAACGATGTTCAAAGATAGGGAGCGAGTTCTGAACATCTCAAAGGTTTTCTGGCGATGTTAGCGAATGATATGGGTAAAGCCGGACTGGTGCGACTGTCGCATATCATCGAACTTCGCCCTGAGCCACCTCTTTATCATCTTCCGCGTCAGAGGAATCAGCAGACCGAAGCCGAACAGGTCGGTAAGAAGACCGGGCGTGAGCAGAACGATTCCGCCAATGAGAATGAGCAGACCATCTATCAGTTTGTCGGCGGGCATCCTTCCGGCTGTCAGCTCATCCTGAATCTGGATCCATATCCAGAGACCCTGTGCCCGCGCCAGTGTTGCCCCGATGATTCCTGTTGCCACCACCAGAAACATGGTGGGCCAGAATCCGATTTCGGAGCCCAGCTTGATCAGGATGACCATCTCCACGAAAGGGAGACCGACAAACAGTACAATAAGTTTCGCTAACATTCGGCAGTTTCTATCTACGCTATATAGAACTTACAACGCAATGATGAGGAAAGGCTATACGACAAATATCGTCGTAGTCGTTGTAATAGGTCTCCCCTAATCCGTAAATTGACCTTAATAATGACGTCTGAAGAAGTACAGCATCTCATTGAAGAAGGGCTTTCCGGAGCTACCGCGGAGGTGACAGATCTCCAAGGAACAGGAGATCATTTTTCGGCTGTGGTAGCGTGGAACGGCTTCACGGATATGACACTCGTCCAGCAGCATCAGGCTGTATACGACACATTGGGTGACTTTCTCACCAGAGAGATTCACGCCCTTCAGTTGAAGACGCAGACAGCTAATGATGTTTCGGAAAAAGATTAAAGTAGGGAGGTTTGGAGAATGGATTTAAAGACAGAGATTAAAAATACCATCGATGAAAACATGGTGGTGCTGTATATGAAAGGGACGAAAGAGATGCCCATGTGTGGTTTTTCCAACGCTGTGGTGCAGGTTCTGGGGGAATATGGGATTCCTTATGTGGATGTGAACGTGTTAGAGGATCCTGAGATTCGCGTGCGTCTTTCTGAGATTTTCAACTGGCCTACCATTCCACAGCTGTTCATCAACGGCGAACTGGTTGGTGGGTGCGACATTACGCTGGAGCTTCATCAGAGCGGCGAGTTGAAGCGGCGTCTGGAAGAAGCTGAAGAAGAGGCTCTCTCTTCCGGCGAATAAGGATCGGTTTACACTATAATTCTGTCTGTTCTCTTTGACGGTACGGCAGTATATTTGCGCGCCTGATTTGACGTTACATCAGATCAACTGGCCCCTTCGTCTAGTGGTTAGGACATCAGGTTTTCGACCTGACAACAGGAGTTCGATTCTCCTAGGGGTCACTCCTCCGGCGCACCTTCAAGGTTTTGGAAACCTTGAAGGTTTTCCTCGTGATCGGAGGACTTGGGAATAATGTGAAATCCCGGGCACTCATCTCGTGAGCAGCATCTTGCGGGTCTGAGTGAAATCGCCGGCCCTGATCTGATACAGATACACACCCGCGCTGACAGGCTTTACCAAACCATCCGTACCGTCCCATGTGTAGGAAGGAAGAATTGGAGAAGTGGGTTTAGTTAATTAGATGAGGCTACAGAGGAAGCAACAACTGCACCTATTACTACAGCTATAATTATTTCGTTAATTGTATTTGATATTGATTCAGCAACAGATTTGTGCGTGATTCAGGATGCCCTCTGCCCGTTTGTCCGCTGAATTTGCTTGGGTGTGAATCTACGACGGAGGTCCGGCGGTATAGACCTGAAGCAATTCTGTTTCAGCTTCCGGAGCAAAGAGCAGTACGTTATCGCGGATTGAATCAAGCTGCTCACTGACAGCAGCAGCAGGAACCCCGGGTGGGGCATAGGCCACGTAAAGGGCCCGCCGGGTTTTTGGAGAGATGGGCGTTCGCTGATCCTGGCCGTAGATAATGGTACAGACAATCCCGTCTGCGTCGGACATCATCATGTCTCCTGGTTTCAAGGATTTCAGTACGCCGTTCATTTGAGTAAAATCGTCTCCTGCCTGAGTCACATCGATCCTGAGGGGATTTCGAAGAAGGTCGGCATCATGACCTGCTGTAAGGATCAGGGTGTTCAATTCAGCGGTAAAATTTGCATCTACGAGAGGACTGATATTCGGCAGAGGCTTCCCTTTGTGAACCACTGACTCCAGCTGAAGCTGAACGTGATAGGTTTTGTTGAATCGCCTGTAGTAATTCCGGTATGCTTTTAATACTTCAAGTTCCAGAAGGTCCGCCCGGGAAAATTTGGAATACTTTTCACGAAGGGTTGCTTCCACCTCCTGCTTCCTCTGATCCAGGGGCGTTTCGCGTCTGGTATTATCCACGTTTCCCAACAGCACCACTCCCACATGGCCTCCTGGAAACGTTTCGTGCCAGCTATCGCTTACTTCAACAATAGCATCTTACGGGTCTGAGTGAACTCTCCAGCCTGTATCTGGTACAGGTAGACTCCAGCACTTACTTGTCTGCCTAAGTCATCCGTACCATCCCAGACAGCTATCTTGTTACCAGCATCCTGTGATTGATTTACA
>JASLRT010000028.1 GCA_030743815.1 Candidatus Neomarinimicrobiota bacterium
GCTTAAGAAGAAGTACCCAAAGATTCTCGGGGACGTTCGCGGTATGGGCCTCATGCAGGGGCTTGAACTGGTGGCGGATGAGACGATTCAGGACCGGACTCCCAATCCTCAGGCGGCAGCTCAACTGATGGAAGAGACGAAGAAGCGCGGTCTCCTCATCGGTAGGGGAGGTCTCTACGGTAATGCCATGCGTATCGCACCGGCGCTTAACATCGGCGCGGATGAAATCGAGGAAGCACTCGCAATTCTGGACGAATCGATAAAGGCTATTGCAGGCTGAACAGCACCGACTCCGTAGGAGTCACATATTTATAGCATTAATCACGTTGTGACTCTTTAGTGAAATATGACTAAATTTACAGTTCTGTGAGATTACTATGATGAGAAGTTCGGTAATAGCAATTGGCGTGGCATTAGTGCTAGCGGCATGTACTGTTCAGACTGAACAGACGTCCGCTCCGATTAAGACTTACGGAAATATCTCGGTGGCGGATTTGAAGAAGCGCCTTGATTCTGGTGAGAAACTCCTTCTCTTAGACGTTCGCACGGCGCGGGAATTCGGAGGACAGCTCGGACATTTGGACGGTGCCACGCTGATTCCAGTGCAAGAATTAGAAGAAAGGATCGGAGAATTGAAGGGTTTCATGTCTGGAGAAATCATGGTCTATTGCCGCAGCGGTAACCGGAGCAAGACAGCATCGGAGATTCTTACGAATCATGGATTCAGAGCGACAAATGTTGTGGGTGGCATGAAAGCGTGGAATGCAATGATGGCGGTTGATAACAAAAAGAAACGGGATTGATTATGAGCTATGGTTATGAAAGAGTGGTAGAGGACACCATCAGCGACGTCGACGGCAGAATCCGGGACGAACTAAAGAAAAGGGGGTTCGGCGTATTGACAGAGATTGATGTGAAGCAGACGCTGAAGGAAAAACTTGACGTCGATTTCAGGCGCTACCGCATCCTCGGCGCGTGTAATCCTCCCATCGCTCACCAGGCCCTGTCGCAGGAATTACAGATCGGCTTGTTGCTTCCGTGTAACGTTGTCCTGTGGGAGAATGACGATGACACCACCACTGTGGCGGCTATCGATGCTAAACAGATGCTCGCCATCACTGGTCGGGACGACCTTGAGGAGCTGGCGAATAAGGTAAATGGTTTGCTGGAGCAGGCGGTGGACGCGGTATGACTGACTTCTTCTGGCTCATCGTGATAATGGCCGGCTGGATTGTGCTCAACAATATTGTCCTGCCAAAGCTTGGCGTTCCCACGTGAACGGTCCCCAATACTCCTCAGTTTGAGGAGAACAATTCTGAACTGTTAACAGAACAGGAGAACTGATATTATGCCGATGTACGATTACCGCTGTTCCCAGTGCGGTCACAGATTTGAGGAACTCATCTTTAATCAGGAAAAAAAAGAGATAGTCTGTCCCGAATGTAAGACAGAGCAAGTTGAACGCCTCATGGGCGCTCCCGCCACCATAAGCGGCTCAGCCCCGGCCTGCGCAAGAGAGGAGTGTCCTATTCCCGCCGGAAGCGGCTTTTCATGAGCTTAGTGTTTAGGCGCCGGTCGGTGTCTTTTCGCTTAAACTTGATCGTAGAGTCCCATCGCTCACCAGATTTCTGATTAATGGATAACTACGGCATCTGGTCGCTCCTGCCGCCCGTAGGCGCTCTCGGTCTCGCCCTCTGGCGCAAGCAGATCTATCCCGCTCTGCTCTTTGGCATCTGGCTCGGGTGGTGGGTGCTGGATGGTTGGAACCCCTTCATAGCCCTATGGTCAACGGTGGAATCGCTGGTAGCTGTTTTCGGTGATGCCGGGAACACACGGGTCATCTTCTACAGTCTGATGGTGGGCGCTACTCTGACGCTCATCAGTGCGACGGGCGGTGTTGAAGGATTCGTCCGTTGGCTCGATGGGAGGCAGTGGGTTGAGAACAGACGTCAGGCACAGATTATCCCTTTCTTAGTGGGTGTTCTCATCACCGTGGAGAGTTCCATCACGGCGTTAGTGGCTGGGACGGTGGGGCGGCCTCTCACAGACAGGCACGGCGTCAGCCGAGAGAAGCTGGCATACATTTGTGATTCCACTTCCGCCCCCATCTGTATCCTTGTTCCCTTCAACGGCTGGGGAGCTTACATTATTGGACTGCTGGCGGTGCAGGGAGTGGAAAGTCCCGTGGCAACGTTGCTACAGAGTGTGCTGATGAACTTCTATCCCATGGCGGCAATTGTCATTGTGTTTATTTCAGTGATGAAGCGGTGGGAAATCGGTCCCATGAGGAAGGCTGAAGCGCGGGCGGAAATGGAAGGTAAACCGTACGCCGATGATGCACACCCCATGGTGGCAGATGACGTCTTGGGAGTTGAGATGCTATCCAGTCTGCGACCGAGAGCGGTCAATTTGATTCTGCCTGTTGTAACAATGGTGGTGAGCATTGTTGCCGGAATCTACCTTACCGGAAAGTCAGCTTCAGCTCCCGGCGCCAGTTTCTGGGATATCGTTCAGGCCAGCTCCGGCTCTGCCGCCGTTTTCGGAGCCGTTCTCATGAGTCTTGTGGTGCTGGCGGTTCTCAATCTTCGTCCCGGTAAACTGGGATTGGGCAAATTCGTTGATCTCAGCTTTCGCGGCATGGGCGGCATGATCCCTGTGGTGAGCCTCTTGGTGCTGGCATTCGCCCTGGGGGATGTCGTTCAGCAGTTGGGAACGGGATACTATGTGGCGGGTGTCATCGCTGAGATTGCCAGTGTGAAGCTGGCGGTAGTGGGACTTTTCCTCATCGCCTGTTTTGTAGCCTTTGCTACCGGCACATCCTGGGGGACTTTTGCCGTGATGGTTCCCATTGCCGTTCCGCTGGCGGCGGCTCTTGGCGGTAGCGTCCCCATGTTTCTGGCGGCGGTGCTGGGAGGTGGTGTCTTCGGCGATCACTGCTCCCCCATCTCGGATACTACGATTATCTCCTCCATGGCAGCGGCATCGGATCACATCGATCATGTCCGGACGCAGATTCCTTATGCGGTTTTGGGCGCGGCTGTGGCGTTAGTATTCTACCTTATCGTAGCTTAATCTTCCGGTTTTAGCAGCTCGGGCACAGCAACTTCAACTTCAAGAGGAAGACCCAACAGTTTGGCAATAAGCACTGCCGTCTGCGTCGTGTGACTGCTCTCCAAAACGGTGCCTGTTTCAATGCCGCGCCCCATGGCGAAAAGGGTCGTCTTGAGCGAAGAGATGCGAGGATCGCCGCCGTGTCCGCCGCCCGAATGAGGCACCATAAAGGGACGTTCGAGATCTCCGGGAAAGTTGTAGCCGTCCTCAGCTAATAAGATGAAGTCAGCGCGGTCATAGCCTTGTAAGTCCGGTGGTAGATCGGACGACTCCAGCAGACGGCACCACGCCTTCGACATCAGAATACTCCGTATGCGCGTTCTTATATAATCGTCGGAAGGATCGCGGAGGCGAATGAAAGCTGCACCTCCGGCGGCGTGAGAGACGGCGTCCCATCCGGTGATGCGTCCATTTTGGATGGTCACCAATCCGGAATCGCTGAGAAGTACGTTGAGACGGATGTCGGTGTGGTGATCGACGTGACCGTGATCTCCCGTAACAATAAGTGTCGTGTAAGGCCACTGATCGAGCTTCGTGATCAGATCAATGACCGAGCCGATAAGTGAGTCGGCGAAAATGTAGGATTTTCGCACTTCGGGATGATTCCGCCCGTGCTCATGCTGGGCGTCATCGGGATAGAGAATGTGGTAGCCCGTTAAATGTGGCAGCCGCCGGCTGAAAACGGTCTTGAAAATACGGTGCAGGTTAATGTCCCGCTGAAACCCTTGAACCGCTGCTTCATTTGATTTCAGTCCGCCGAAAAAGGCGAAGTATTCGATGAGATATGGAGGCTTGTCGTGTTGGCGCACCAGATCCAGGGTTGACAGACTGTCCCCTGATGCCGGTTCAATTTCCGGCACAAGATAGTCAAAGGGACCGTTTACAGAGACGGGCCACGGTGTGGCCGCGGTGACCAGGCCCTTAGATTGAGCTAGATGAAAAAGTGTTGGTGCCTTAAGACTGTCTGCCCACCAGTACCACTGATCGAAACTTTGGTCTGGCCGGAACGGACGGTTGTGAATGATTCCGTGTTCTGAAGGCGGTCTCCCTGTGACCATTGAGGTATGGGAGGGGAAGGTGTGGGAGGGAAAGACGGTAGTAACTTCTTTGATATGGGCGCCCGACTGTCTAATTCGACCGAAGTTGGGGAGGTTCACGGATGATAAACCGTGTTCTTCGGGATGGAGAAAGACTTCAGCCCGAAGGCCGTCTACTGAGATGAGAACAACTCTTGGATCTCGTTTACCTCCCCGTGGCAGATCGCAACTGACCATTAACAACAAAACACATGCAATCAAAAACTGACTGACAGAACCGGGGGGAGATTTTACCATAATGTAGAAACGGACCTGTCCCTTAAAAAACCAACCCCCCTGTTTTCTTTAGGAAAGTCATTTTGTTTTTTTGCATCAGACTGCACTCGTAGAGCCACCTTTCTCTTCTTTGAAAGTACACGTTTCCCAGAAATCTCACTGTAATAATTAGTCACGTCAGCCGACGGATAATTTTGGAGACTGGAAACCCCGTTAGTCATTAATCATATCTGTTTTAATTTATGGTTTCAATGACTTTTTCACACTCGCTTTAGTGTCAAAGTACAGGTGGATTCATTCACTCCCTTTTTTCTTGACATTCTAAAACAATCACTTTACACTTGCTATGTCTGATTGGACTCTCGAATCCGGGGTAAATTAAATCCGAGGTACTAATGTGAGACGAATAAAAGCGATACTATTCCTGTCTCTTTTTATGCCCATCTTTGCTGGGGCGCTCCTTGCAAAAACGTATAGTATTTCAGGCGTTGTCGTCGATCTTGAAGGCGAAAAGCTTGGAGATGTCGAGGTAGTGCTTCTAGATGCGGATGGAGAAGAGATAGACAAAACTTCAACTTCAAAACGATTTGGTAAAGGCAAGTTCGAGTTCAAAAAACTCGAGTCCGGGAAATATGCTGTCGAGGCGAGCAAGGAGGAAATCGGTTCAGCCAGTCAAAAAATCACAATTGATGAGGATGATGTTGAGATCGAACTGACTCTGGGTGCAAAGGCGGAGAAGAGGAAGGAAGGGGTCGCCGCTGAGGAGGGCGAAGCTGAACGAGCTCCCCAGGAAGAATATGTGATGACTGAAGTCGCTTTCGAGATCAAAAAGATGACGGCTGAACTCGATCATCTGGGCGGTCAGGTAAGGGATCTTCAGGCCAGGAGTGAAATGTGGACCAATCCCCTTTCCATCTACGCTAAGGAGATCATACTCGATAACGGCAGCACCGTCTTTGGCAAAGTGGTTTATCAGGACGAAGAGATTCTAAAGGTTGAAACACTGGTCGGCTATCTGGTGATAGACAGGAGTCAGGTGGTGCGAATTATTGAGAATGTCGCTGGGGAAGATGAACCTGAATATGTCCCCGAGCAGATTCGAGAGACATATAGTCCACCGCCAATGCCAAAGTTAGCTGAGCCGCGCTATGTTTCGGCTGAGCCTTCAGAGCGAATGGCTGCCAGAGAACGGGGAGCCAATGTTGTTTTAGTAGGCAATATTTCTGAGAAAAAGGATCGTTCTAACAATATCACCTTTGCGGGGCAGATAAAAAACATTGGTGGCCGGCGTGCCGATTTCGTTAAGGTAAACTTTGTCTTCCGCAAAGATTGGAGCGGCGCCACAAAGACACTCACCACCTTTGTCTTGGGTGCCTATCATACATTCGATTCGGGAATTACCACGGATTCATCGCTTCTCCCAGGCGCTTCCGGCAAATTTGAGCTGATCGTCCCAACTGACTTTGGATCGTTTATCGGTTATTCATACACCGTCGATTGGGAAGAGTACGAATGAGCGCCATCGTTAGTCAAAGAGGAGTGCGTCTTATCCTCCATGGTGTACTTGCTTTTTCGGCCCTTCTTTTGGGACAGTCACCCACATCATCAAACAGCGACGCCTTCTTTCTTGATTTAGGGATAGTCATCGAGCCAACTAAAGGGACCGAAGAGGTCAATCGTCTGGTCAAGGCACCCCCTGAGAAAGTGTCGTTTCTGCTAGATAAAACTCCCAGCGGCGCTCTGTATATGGCGTCAACAAAGGAGATGAATCAGACGCTGGAACGCATCCATCAGCGACTAGAAATTCTGGAGATAGCATTTCATGATGAAATGTCTGGCCTGAAAAAAGAGAATAGAGAGCTTAGAGAGATGGTGTCTGACCTTCTGGTGAGGGAAACGATTATTCAAGTTCAATCTGCTCCTGCGGTCTCTGCCGTGGAAGAGAAGTCGGCCGCAGAACCGACACCTGTCCCCGGGACGGGAAAATCTGAAAGTATGGCGCCTGAATTTGATGAGGAAGTCATACAGGTTATTCCTGTAGTGCCCGAAACGGAGAAACTGCCGTTCAACAGGATGGCATATATGAATGCTGTGTTTGCATACCAGCGAGAGGATTATGTTTCGGCGTTAGCACATTTTTCAAAACTGTCCCTCACAGGTGTTGATCAGGTTACGGTGGGAAACATCCTCTATTGGGAGGCGGATTGTTACTATCAGTTAAGGAATTATGAGGCGTCGTTGGACGTCCTGAAGCGTGTCACCTCTTTGTTCAATTCAGACAAACAGGATGACGCCATGATACTGACGGGTCTCGTCTACCGCCTGATGGGAGAAGAGATGCGGGCTCTGCAGGCGTTTGGTGAAATCATCGATACATTCCCGGACAGTGAGTATTTCAATTTGGCGCAGATGGAATTGAGAAGGTCGGAGAGATAGAAATGTTGATCAGTAAAATAAGGGGACTCATCGTAGTTATATTGTTGCTGGCGCCGCCTCTTCAGGCGGTGACGCGTGTCGCCTACACGCACCCGGGTAATATGATGAAGATTCCCACAACGTATGTCAGACGGTCCCCCTATCTCTTCAGTGCCGGCTTCAGCTCGGAGATTCACGGTTTCTCGCCGTTCAATACAGCCCGCGGTGTCTATTTTGCCATGGATATCACAGATAAATTCACACTTGGGTTTTCTTCAGGGCAGGGGGCAGACACAACTTCAGTGGATAATATTCTTGAGTCTACCTATGTGCCTCCGGTGGAATTCGGATTTCACTTACAGCAGAAGATATATGTCCGCAGCGACATCTCTTTCTCCCTGGGACTTCATGACATCGTCTTTGAGAATGCGCCGGACGGACTCAGCCTCGATCCTAAACAGCTCTCCTTTTTTGGCGTAATTGGTAGTGAAAAATCCTTCGGAGAATACCACCTCAGTACTTATATGGGATTTGGCACCGGTGGATTCTCTCCCGTAGTCAGCACAGAGACGTCGGTCACAACACAGACCGCTGATACAGCGAGTACAGGCACAGGCGCGGGAGTATTTGCGGGAGTATTACTGGGAACTCCTTTTTTGCCCAAATGGGGCGGACTTGATTTTGTGGGTGAATTCGACGGCACAGGCATCAATGTGGGACTCCGCATCCCCCTTACCTCGGATTATCGCTTGAGCCTAGGATTCACCCACATAGAAAACTTGCCGGCATTTTCAGCTGAAGCGTACAGTTTTGATCATCCCGGTGTTACGATCGGTTTCACCATGGCTATCCCCAGGGGAGTGCCAGGGAGAGGAGTGCCAGGCGTCCCATCACGGGCAATGGGGCCGACACCGACCCCCGAAGCGGGTGTTATCGATTCTACGCTGATGTTTGCAGATGTTGCGGTGGCAACCCTTCGTGATTCACTTCGTGTGTCCCGTCATCAGTCACGCAATCTTGCTTCGCAGGCTGCATTGCTGAGGCAGAGATCGGTATCCCTTGAAGATTCCGTGAAGTCTCTCAAGCTGGAGAAGAGTGTCTCACAGAAAAACGTCAACCGGGCTATGCGGCACCTGTCACGTTCGTTGCGTTATTTCTACTCTGGTGATTACCGTGAAGCGCTGCAGGAAGTGGAAACAGCACTGGAACTTAATCCAAATCTGGCGTTGGCCTATGCCAGACGAGGATCAATTTACTATAAGTTGGGCGATTCACAGCGAGCGACCATCAACTGGAATCTTGCGCTGCAGATGGATCCTGAATATGATGACGTAAGGAATATACTGAAGGCATTACACGAAAACAGACTGAAAACCACAAGCTTTAGTAGGGAGTAAGAGGACATATGGATATAGCAACCCTGGTGGGGATTCTTCTCGGGTTAGTGGCAATTGTGGGCGGGATTGCAATGGCAGCAATGGCGGCGGGGGCCAGTGCCATGGTGTTTGTTTCCGGCTCAAGTTTTGCTATTGTTTTCGGAGGCATGATAGCTTCAGTTTCAGTAGCCTTCCCTCTGTCAGACGTCTTGAAGCTGGGCGCCGCTATGGGGGCGGTTTTTAAAGGCGGCGGCGCCAAACTGGGAACCTTGGTTGATGATGCCGTGGAGGTTTCCGAAGTGGGGCGAAAGGGCGCCGCAGATCTTGAGAAAGCTGTGGAAGGGATTAAGAATTATTTTTTCCGGGATGGAGTCCAGATGGTGGTGGACGGATACTCAGAAGAGGAACTGGTAGAAATCATGAACACGCGCATCGATTACCGTGAAATTCGTGAAAAGTCACAGGCGGACCTGTTCAAAACCATGGGGAATATGTCTCCAGCCTGGGGAATGGTAGGAACTCTGATCGGGCTGGTTATTATGCTCGCCGGTTTTGGCGGTGAAGGGGGAGGTACCGACGCCCTTGGTGCTGGAATGTCAGCCGCCCTTATCACAACATTCTACGGAGCTGTGATGGCCAATCTCTTCTTTCTCCCGATGGCTGCCAAACTTAGCACCCGCATCAGTTCAACCAGTACATTACAGTCGATGCTTGTAGAAGCGGCACGGCTGATCCACCAGAGAAAGCACCCCCTGATCGTGCGTGAAAAACTTAACTCATTTATCCCACCTAAGGAGTGGAAGAAAGCAGAGTAGAAGGTGGCTACGCCTGCCGAAATTAAGAAGTGGAAGCAGAAGGGACGAGATGAAGTTGAAGAAGGTCTGCCCGGCTGGTTCGGCACTTTTGCGGATATGATGACGCTGCTTTTTGCTTTCTTTGTTCTGTTAGCCGCTATTTCCACCATTGATCCGGTGAAACTGCAGGAAATGGCTGATGGTATGGGGAAGTCGGTGGGAAAGAAGAAAAAATTAGAGAATCAGTCTATGACACTGGCTGATGTGAAAAAAGCTGCGCAGGAAATGGTAGAGGAGATGGAAGCCGATCCTGAGACAGGGGAAAAACCGGTTGAAGTGACTACGGGACCGCGCGGTGTAACCATAGGCATCTCATCTGATATCAGTTTTGGCTCAGGCTCGTCAAACCTGAAGGGCGGAATTATCCCCGTATTGCAGGGTATTGTGCCAACGATTCAATCTTCCTACTTCATGGTGGCTGTAGAGGGACATACCGATACGGATCAACTACCCGTATCGTTTCAGGATAAATTCCCCAGTAATTGGGAACTCTCCGGTGCGCGCGCTGCCGCGGTAGTAAGAGAATTAGTTAAATTGGGGGTTGAGCCTACACGGTTGCAGGCGGTCGGTTTTGCCGAGTATATCCCCAGAGATCGCCCTACTGATAGAGTTATTAATGATGCTCTGATCAGGGAGTTTAATGCAACCACGGAACTGAAAGCAAGAAACCGGCGCGTGGAGATAACATTTTTAGCGTCGGGCCTCAAAAGTAGCGCATCCAAACTTCCTGTTGATAATAATGAGGAAGAGTGAGGTCTGATTTTATATGATTTCGAGGTAAGGAAGGAGTCCGTTATGAAAAAGTGGTTATTGACATTTATCGGGGGATTGACCCTAATAGGGTTTCTCATTCCACTTCTGATCGCTCAGGAATCAACATTTCTGGCACAGAAGTTGATGTTAGAGAATGATCTCCGCAAACGAATCCATTCAGCATTGGAGAAGATTCTTGAGGATCATCGTTACGTTCTGGATGTGACGGTGGACTTGGAATTCACGCCAACAGTTCGTGAGGAGGTCACATTCCGTCCCTCCGATAGTCGAGCTGTGGAGTTATCCGAAGTTAAAGAAGAGGATACACCTATAACACAAAATGATGAGGAGGGGTCACGACGGTCACGTGTGACAGGCATTCCCATCCCCGGATTTGACTTTCAGATAGAGGAAGAGGAGCCGGTGGAAGAGCCGGTGACGGAGGCAACAACAGAGGCGTCCGTACGAGCTCCGGAGCAAGGTTCCCAAATTGTCTCTCAAACTTATGCCGACACTAAATCCTCAGTTCCTGTTATCAAAAAGATGGAAGTCAGCTGCATACTGCCTGAAGGTTCACCTCCTGAACTGATAGAAAATGTTCGCCAGATTATTATGGTGGCGGCTCATTTTGACAGAGGTCGGGGCGATGAACTGAGTGTTATGACGGCATCATTTAAGCAGCGCCGGGATGAGCAGACAGCTGAAGCCATCATTCTGCGCAGCATTGCTGAAAAGATTGATCAACTGGAGCAGAAGCAAGGGGAAAGCGACGCTCAGGTCGCCGAGGATTGGCGTGCCGAGCTGGAACAGTGGAAAGACGAGGAGGTACGTCGTCAGGAGGAAGAGAGATCTGTCTGGCGTGCTGAGCTGGACCGCCTTGAGAATGACCGCCTTCGCCGTGACATCGATGAACAGAGAAAAACACTTCTTGCTCGGGATTCTGTCAGAATGCAGCAACTAACAGATGAACTGGCTCAGTTAAGAACGGCTCTTTCCAGCCCGCAGCTGTCTGAGGAAGAGCAGGTGGTAGCTGAAGGTGAAATGGCGGAAAAAGAGAAAGAGAAGGCAGAACTTGATTCTGTTATTGAGGAAAAACTCGCCATGCTTGAGAAGGCGCAGGAAGAGATGCAATCAGCAGGTGGCGGCATGAGCAACATTCCCATTTATCTTATGAGCGCCATTTCTCTGCTGGCGGTAATTGCTCTAGCTGCTGTTATCATTTTTAACGGTAGATCCAAGCCCAAGTATGTCATGCCTCCCCCGTGGATGATGGGGCCTCCGCCCAGCAAAAAAAAAGTGAAGGGGAATAATGGTGAAAAGAGAGAACCGGCCCCTGCTCCTGCAGCACCCCCGCCTCAACCGGCACCGCAACCTGTTGCTGAGGATACTGGCGTTCTGCAGTCGGAGATCAAGTCGTCCCGCCAATCAATCGTATCCATGGCTGTGGGAGAGCCGGAGACTGCAACCGCTATCGTCAAGGAATGGTTAGAGGAGGAGGCGCCTCCACCGCCTGAAGAACCTGCGCAGGCAGCCCCCGCGCCGGAACCAGCGGCGGCTGAGGAAGAGGACGAAGGTAAGAAAAAGAAGAAAAAGAAGAAGAAATAGGGGCGATCAATGATTACCGACTATAACAGATTGGCAGGTATTGATAAGATAGCGATCCTCTTCACAGTTGTGGGAGAAGGATTGGCCGTGAAGCTGGTGAAAGGGTTGGGCGAGGCGGATGTTCGCAGAATCCGCGCCAGAGCGCGTGAGATGGAGACTATATCAACGGCGGTTAAGAAGCAGGTGATAGATGAGTTTTATCTCGCACTTATTTCGAAGAAACTTCAAACTGAGGGTGAAGGTAGCGACGCCAAGAAACCGTTTGCCTTCCTCGATGAGCTGGCAGATGAGCAGCTAGCTGCGCTGCTGGAAGTAGAGGAAGCGAGGATTATTGCCATGGCTCTGACTCAGGTAGCATCGGATCGTCAGATGTATGTCATGAACAAGTTGACTCCGGAAGTCCGCTCAAGAGTGCTTATGGAGATGGGGAACCTCCAGGATGTGCCCCTTGAAGCAGTGGTTAATATCGCAACTGAGCTGGAACATAAATCGCACTTCCTCCCGCGGGCCGTGGAATTCTCCCGCGGCGGAGGTAAGGGAATTGCCGATATTCTGGGACAGATGAGTCCTGAAGAAGAGTCCAGGTTCCTGGATTCAGTTGATCGGGAATCACCTGACTTAGCCAAGGAGATTAAAAAGTATCACCTTACCTTTGATAACATCCTCGTATTTCCAGATGGTCTTCTGCGTGATATTATGAACTCCGTAGAACTGGATGCTATTGCCATGGCCATGAAAGGACAGGAGCAGGCGGTTATCGATAAAGTTATCGAGAATCTGCCCTCGAAAAAGCAAGCCATGTTTGAACCGGTTGAAGGAGCTGTTCCGAAACGGGATGTGGATTCGGCCAGGAAGTCTATTGTAGATGCAGCACGGCAGATGGAAAAGGACGGCCGGTTTAATCTAGAAGACATTCTTGGTGGTAGTGAAATGATAGAATAGCCACTAAGTCTTCTGATTACTAAAGCCTCCCTTGTTTTCAGGAGGAGGGTTTTTTCATGCAATTATTTTATGTAGACCGTCTTGATATTTACGAATTCCTTGATACCGTATTCGGACAGCTCGCGGCCATAACCACTCTCCTTGACACCGCCGAAGGGCAGGCGGGGATCCGATCTGACAAAATCATTCACGAAGCAACATCCTGCTTCCAGTTTTGTGGTGGCGATTCTGGCGCCCTTAGCTAAGTCCGAAGTGAACACTGCTGCGCCCAGGCCGAACAGTGAATCATTGGCCACCCGGATCGCTTCCTCTTCATTCTTCACCGGAATGAGTGTGGCTACGGGGCCGAAGATTTCTTCTTCGTAGGCGGGCATCCCGGACTTTACATCAGCCAGAATGGTGACAGGGTAGAATGTGCCGGCATCTTCCGGAATCTTGCCGCCCAGCAAGCATCTGGCTCCGCGCTCGATACTTCTGACTACCTGATCGTGTAGTTCATCCCGCAGGTCTTCCCTCGCCAGGGGCCCGATCTGTGTCTCTTCCAGCATGGGATCACCTGCTTTCACTTTGCTCATCTGATCCAGCAGACGGCGTTTAAATTCTTCGTAGAGAGATTCAACCACAATGTACCGCTTGGCAGCAATGCAGCTCTGACCGGTATTGATTAGACGGCTGGTGACGCAAGCTGCTACCGCCTGATTGAGGTCGGCATCCTCGAGGATGACATAAGGATCGCTCCCGCCAAGTTCCAACACTATCTTCTTAAGCATGTCACCGGCTTTTGATGCAACCGCCTTTCCTGCCGGCGTACTACCAGTGAGTGTCACCGCTTTTACTATGGGATTCTCTATGACCGGCTCTACGCCGGCACCTCCTACAAGCAGGGTGCGGAAACATCCCTCTGGGTAGCCGGCTCTTCTGAACACCTCTTCAATGGCGAGGGCGCACCCCATGACGTTCGATGAATGCTTCAGCACACCGACGTTTCCGGCCATGAGGGTAGGGGCGGCAAAACGAAACACCTGCCAGAAGGGGAAATTCCACGGCATTACAGCGAGGACGACTCCCATGGGCTGGAAAGCGATGTAGCTTTCGGAAGCGTCCGTTTCCACAAGTTGTGGAGAAAGGAATTCTTCCGCCTTTTCAGCGTAGTAGTCGCACACCCAGGCACACTTCTCGGTTTCAGCCCGGCCCTCCCGGATCGGCTTGCCCATCTCTTCAGTCATCAGTCTGGCGTAGCCGTCACTGTCTGAACGTAGTTCCGCCGCCACTTTTCGTAACAGCTCCGCCCGATGGGTAAAATCGGTCTCGCACCAGTCAGTAAAGGCCGCCTGCGATTGAACGAGAACCTGTTCGACTTCCGACTGCGTCATCTCTTTGTATTCACGGATGATTTCTCCCGTTGCCGGATTTATAGAAATGAGTGCCATATCTTATTCCTCTGCAAGAACTTTGACTGTCTGTTGAGCTGAGGAGACTCTCTTAGGCGAGCCTCGCGGCTTCACAACTAAAGTTTAATCTTATCCGGCAGTTTCGGATATTGTCCGGCGTTATTGCGCAGACGCATCTCGCTCTGAGCAACGCCCCATCCGGTGAGGAGAACAAGCCTCGCAACCTTCTCCATCTTATTGAAGTTAATTTTGTCTACCGTGTCAGTCGGTTTATGATAATCTTCATGTATACCGGCAAAATAGAAGATGATTGGGATTCCATGTTGAGCGAAATTGTAGTGATCACTCCTGTAGTAGAAGCGGTTGGGATCGTCAAGTGTGTTGTACCTGTAATTCAATGAGAGGTCTTCAATCTTGGTGCTGGCATACTTATTTATTTCGTGCAGATCTTCACTGATCATGTTGGAGCCGATGATATAGATGCTGTCTGGGGCATTGCGGCCCACCATGTCAATGTTCAGATCCGTGACGGTGTTAGCCAGAGGCAGGAGAGGACGACTGGTGTAGTATTTTGATCCTAACAGTCCCTTCTCTTCGCCCGAAACAGCCAGAAAGAGAAATCCTCGTTTTGGCAGACTGGAGTTCGATGCAACTGCTTCAGCAATCTCCAGAAGGATTGATGTGCCCGTTCCGTTGTCGTCGGCGCCGTGCCAGATGGTTCCCTCCTCATTCTTCCCCATGTGATCGTAGTGTGCGGAAATGACAACAGTCTCGTGCCCAACTTCAGGATCACTCCCGGGGAAATAGCCGGCAACATTCTGGGCTGTGATCGCTTTTTTCTCGATATCAATGGCAATGCGCACATAGCGATTGGCAAGTTCTTGAGTGGTGGTTTTCCCCTCAGACTCAAGTCCGATCTGGAGTTCTTCTAAAGTTTTCCCTGTGCTGGAAAGAATGCGGTCGGCGGTGCGTGTGCTGATCATCAGCAAGGGCAGGGGCCGGTCAGATGTCGGGAGCGACATACTCTCCCGCTTCAGCCATTTTTCCCAGCGCTTGAACTTATCGGAGAACAGGGCGCTCGACTTAGGGTTTGACGCCACCAGGAGTGCTGACGCGCCCTGCTTTCTGGCAAGAGCGACCTTTTCGCGCACATCCGCAAAATGAGTGTCCTTCTCTCCCTTAAAACGGTCGCGGTCTGAGAACTCCGGCTCTCCATCAATAATAAGAACAATCTTGTGTCGCACATCAATGCCAGTGTAATCGTTATAGCTGTATTCGGGAGCATCGATGCCGTAACCGGCAAAGACAATAGGAGCCTGAATTTCCATGCTTCCTGTCAGTCCCCAGGGAGAGATAAAGTAGTCCTCCCGGAATTGGAAATTCTCCCGCACTTGGCTTTCACCCTCTTCGTAGAAAAGAGAAAGAGCGTTGTTTTCCGTCAAACTGGTTTTGAGCAGTTCATAGCGCTGGAAAAACGATCTGTCTCTCTCGAGGGGAGTCAGTCCCAGACGCAAGAAATGAGATGCTATGTATTCGGCGGCTACTTGAAGTCCGTGCTGCCCCGTCCCACGCCCCTCTGTGGCGTCTGAAGCGAGGAATGTGAGATGAGCCTGCAGATCGCCGTGGGAGATGGAAGCGACTCCTTGCGACACTTCAGAGACGTCGAATACTGGAGAGAAGTAAACTTCTGCCTGAGCAAGGATCAGAAGAGGTGAGAGCAGAGTGAATGAAAGGAGGCGTTTCAAGATGCGGTGAAGTTAGTGAGGAGAAAGGAGAGAAAAAAGAGCGTTGGACGTTTTAGGGGAATGCTGAAGTAGCCCGGGAAAATGGATTTGAGGAGCAGGCAAGGGTGGCTAATTTCTGATAGAAGTAATAAAGTTGAACACCCGAGATTTCCAAGACATTAGAAGGTTTATCTGAAGACGGAGGAGAAGATGAGAGGCTTGAAGGAGAAGGTGGTGATTGTGACGGGCGCGGGGCAAGGGATCGGCAAGTCCACGGCCCAAAGATTTTCTCGCGAAGGGGCAAAAGTAGTGGTAGCCGAGTTCGATGAGAATACCGGTCAACGGGTGGCGGAGGGGTTGGAGATTGGCGGTGCAGAGGTCCTCTTTGTTCAGACTGATGTGGCTGATCGAGACAGCGTCAAGAGGTTAGTCTCCGTTGTGTTGGAGAAGTTTGGTCGCATTGATGTATTAGTGAACAACGCAGGAATCTTGCGGGACAACACCCTGAAGAAAATGACAGATGACGAGTTTGACCAAGTTATTGATGTGAACCTGCGGGGAACATTTATCTGCGGCCAAGAGGTGGCGGCAGTGATGCGGCAGCAAGGATCAGGCGTGATTCTCAATGCGTCGTCGGTGGTGGCGCTCTATGGCAACTTTGGACAGACTAACTACGTGGCGTCGAAAGCCGGCGTTATCGGTATGACAAAAGTGTGGGCCAGAGAATTAGGCAAGGACGGCATCCGCGTGAATGCAGTGACGCCGGGCTTTATAGAGACGGCCATGACGGAAGGGATTCCCGACAAGGTGTT
>JASLRT010000029.1 GCA_030743815.1 Candidatus Neomarinimicrobiota bacterium
GAGCATGTTCCACGGCGACGCAACCAACAGCGGCTTGTATTCCGCTCCTCCACAAGCTGTAGCTATTGATGAAGGCGGCCGTGACAGCGTTCCGCTACCGGAATTTTTCGCACTCTATCAGAACTATCCCAACCCATTCAACCCCAGCACTGCAATCACCTATGATTTACCGAAGCGGTCACTGGTAACCCTTGGCATCTACGATTTGCTGGGCAAACAGATAAAGACCCTTGTTAATCACCCACAGGATGCTGGGAACAGAATAGCTGTCTGGGACGGTACTGATGGTTTGGGTAGGTCTGTGAGTGCTGGTGTCTACTTGTACAGGATACAGGCTGGGGAGTTCAGCCAGACTAGGAAGATGCTGTTATTGAAATAGATCAATACTATTAGGATACGCTAATTCGGGATGCAGAGCCATCTGAAGTAACGGTTGCTTCTAGGTAAAATAGCTTAAATTCGCACGCTTGGAAAGCGTGTTTACGGTATCCCCGTAACGGGGGTTCGAATCCCCCTCTCTCCGCTTCTCTGAGACCCCTCTTTCCGAGGGGTTTCTCGTATAAGGGTTGACACTGTCCCGATATCTATGTAGCTTGTACTTTTAGAGACTCTTAGGAGCGATGATTCACAGGATGTGCCCACAAAATGTGCGCCCACACTTCCACATCAGCTTTCTCAACCACTTTCCCACAGAGGTATTGCTATGCGAAAAGCATTTGTCAGCACTCTAATAATCTTTACCACCGCTACAGCTACAACCCTAAACGTCCCCTCTCAATATTCTACCATCCAAGCGGCTATTGACGCTGCCAGTGCTGGAGATACGGTACTGGTTGCTGACGGGACCTACACCGAAAACTTAATTATCGATAAAGACATAAAGATTATCAGCGAAAATGGGGCTGAAAAGACAATTATTGATGGCGGTGAAATAAAACATGTTATCGAATTTAATAGTTCAGCTTTAACTACTCGGGATTGTGTATTGGATGGGTTTACAATTACAAATGGTGGTAATGCCAATGGTAGTTCAGATGAGGCTGGTGGAGGTATAAATGTATGGGATGGTTCACCTACTTTGCGAAATTTAATTATCAAAGGAAATAGACGGGAAATGTGGTCTGGTGGTGGTATTCATGTTACTAATAATGCCAACCCCTTGGTTGAAGGATGTATTATAAAGGAAAATTGGGCAAAAGAGGGTGGTGGCGGAATTGACATCTGGAGAGCGAGTGCTGAAATCCGGAATTGTGTTATAAGCAATAATTCTGGAAATTGGGTGCCAGCAATAACGATTGGTACCGACAATCCTACGACATATCCAAGTATTGTTATAATGGATAATGTAGAAGTGATGAATCATTCGTGCACCGAGGAAAGTTGTAGTGCCACAATCCTTGTGTCGAATGCGACGACAACACTAAAAAATGTAAGTATACATGATAATCATGCGGGCCCTGCAATTAATTCTAATTTTTGGATGGATGGAGAAGATTCTCAGATAGAATTAAGAATTGAAGATTCTAATTTCAGCAACAATTCGTCTTCCATTAATCATGATGGGGGTGCCATCTTCTTAGATAATTTACATTTTGTAGAAATAAAGAATTCATTATTTCAGGGTAATTCTAATGATTATAATGGTGGTGCAATATCAAGCTGGAACACAGACACACTAATAATTGATGGATGCAATTTTGCAGGAAATATAGTCACTTCAGAATCTGCTGGTGCAATAACGATAAATGGTGATACCCCAAACTATTTCGAAATAAAAAATTCTGATTTTAGAGACAATAAATCAGAGGAATCGGGAGGAGCTTTGTGGATTGGTAACACGACAGGGTACATTCAAAATGTAGGGATTTTTAAAAATGAATCAGTATCTGCAAGTGGAGGTGCTTTATATACTTATGAAAACGTTGAACTAACACTGAATTCAGTTACAATATCTGGGAATTCATCTAATAATGCTGGTGAAGATTTTTCTATCAATGGAGGTAATATAAATGTTAACAATTCAATTATCTGGGATGATGATATACAAATAAACTCAGGTTCTTTTGATATAATGTATTCAGATATAGAAGGCGACTGGGATGGCGAAGGCAATATCGATGCTGCCCCTCACTTCATTGATGCGGCAAACGGCAATTATCATATCGGGGACTATTCACCCGGTATTGGTGCCGGGGTCTACTCAGCCCAGTTTGATGATACGTGGTACTACGCCCCGTCAACTGACTTAGATGGTAATCCACGTCCTAGTCCAGCAGGTAGCAATCCGGATATGGGAGCCTATGAGAATCCACGGGCTACACCTCAACATGCTCCGGAACCGTTTGAGCTGGTATTCCCTTCTGACAACGCACATGTAGGCATAACACGTCAAAACTACCTCGATACACTCTACTTTGCGTGGAACCAAGCTATAGACCCAGATGGAGATAAAGTAACCTACAGAAGGGCGCTGACAGGTGACTTACAGGAATATATAAAGTTCATCGTCACCTCTGATGAGGAAAGCACTACAAATATGTACCGAATCCCTTATCATCATATTGAACATTATATGCATACGGCAGGGGTTGAGTTTGTACAGGGTACGTGGACAATAGTTGCTTCAGATGGCGGAATGGACACATATGCATCTAACGGTCCGTTCCAGCTTACCATAGACGCCAGTGCTTATGCTGTTGATGATGAGGCGGTGCTGCCTGAATCATTTGCTCTGCACGCCAACTATCCAAATCCTTTCAATCCTACCACCACAATCAGCTATGACCTGCCAGAACAAGCTCAGGTCACTCTGGGCATTTACGATGTACTGGGTAAACAGATAAAGACCCTTGTCAATCAATCACAGGATGCTGGCAACAGAATAGCTGTCTGGGACGGTACTGATGAGTTAGGCAGATCAGTGAGTGCCGGTGTTTATCTGTACCGGATACAGGCTGGAGAGTTCAGTCAGACACGGAAGATGCTGTTATTGAAATGAAAAAGCACCTCGCCATACTGCTACTGATTTTCAGTTTCGTATTTGCTCAAGAGATAATAACTGCATTTTTGTATAAATTGAAAGCGGCGTGAGAATGAGTCAAGTGGGTGAAAAATATCTCAACTCCACGGCAATCATCGACAGTGATCATGCAAGCATAGCGGAATATGCCGCAAGGGTAATCGAAGGGAGTGAAAACGATCCTGTCGCCATGGCGGTAAAACTGTACTTAGCGGTGCGCGACGGTATCTGGTACGATCCCTACTCTCCGTTTTATCTCCCCGAACACTATCGCGCCAGTAGCGTTCTTAAGTGTGGTAGAGGTTTTTGCATCAGTAAGGCGTCGCTGTTGTCGGCCTTGGGAAGGGCGTGTGGCATACCGACACGGATCGGTTTTGCCACGGTAAGGAATCACTTGGCCACCAGGCAGTTTATCGAAATGTTAGGCAGCAACATATTTGTCTATCACGCCTATGTGGATCTGTTCCTCGATGGGAAATGGGTTAAGGCGACGCCGGCATTCAATGTTGAGCTGTGCCACAAACATAAGGTGACTCCCTTAGAATTCAACGGTAGGGAGGATTCGCTCTTTCATGCATACAACCTTGACAGGAAGCAATTTATGGAATATACAGAGTTTCATGGCACTCACGCCGACATTCCGGTGGATGAGATTGTATCGGCCTGGGAAGAGAGTTATGGTAAGCGCCGCATAAGTAAATGGATCCAGCGGCTGGAATCGTCAGGTGGTAAGCAGGGTCCTGATTTCTTTAAGGAGGAAGTAGTAAAGTGACTTCGTTAGCGGTCGCTGACGGCACATTCACAATGAATTACGGAGGACAGTTCAATGCACAAGAAAAGAGGAATTGATCGAAGAGAAGATCAGCGCAGACAGAAGGAGAAAACTATAAAAAACGAAAAAAGGGCAGGCGAAGAGAGACGTTCAGGTGGAGAGCGCAGGAAACCTGAGTGAATCACTTTCATTTCGTATCGTTACTCTGCCATAAATGGCGGAGTAATTGTCGGATATAAACCAGTTGCTTAGGAGAGACCTTGTTCAGGCTCAATTGTTCAGTTTTTACGTCCTCATTTAATTTATCTGCTCTAAATTACCAGTCTGAAAATGTTCTGATTATTGTAGTGAGGTAACTTGAATGCTGAAGCCCAAAAGAAAGATGACAAAAAAGGAGATCCGGCACGATCCGCTTCTGGAGACGGTGCACCGGGCGCAACAGTTCCATGCGGAAAACCGCAAGCTAATCAACTATGTGGGTGCTGGACTCGCGGCGGTCGCAGTTATCGGATTAATTGCTTTTTCCACGGGAAGTTCCTCTAACAATGAGGCGCGTGGCGTAATGGCACGAGCTCTTGTCAACTATCAGGGTGAAGATTATGCGACGGCGGTGACCGATTTTGACATCCTTATCAATGATTATCCTGGCTCAACGGCTGGCAATGAAGCGCAATATTATCTCGGGCAGTCGCTACTGATGCAGGAAAATGAGGAGGAGGCAAAAAAGAGTTTAGAAGACTATATCGCATCCGCGGACAATTCATTCCTTGCAGCGGGCGCTTTCCGGACAATCGGTGATCTCTCTTTCAAGAGTGAGCAGTACGAGGAAGCCGCCGGCTATTTCGAAAAAGCCGCATCAGTATCTACTGTGCCGACCGTCAGTAACCAGAATCTGATCAGCGCCGCTCTCGCCTGGATAAAAGCAGGGGAATACAAGAAGGCTGGAAAATCACTCGATGCCATCCGTCAGGACGTGGGAGAATTCAACATCCAGGCACAGGTTGATGAAGTCACTGCCATGCTTGATATCCTCTCCTCCAATGTCGAGAACTGATCACTACCGCCACACCGTCACTTACCCCCTTAAATAATCCTCAAGATTCACATCTAATCGTGGTGGAGCATATCCTTGCCTCCACTCCTGTGGCAAGCAGCAGTCATTTCATTCAAGATGAATGTCGATAAACCTAGAAGGATCAGAGACTTCTATTGCTGACCAGATAATCTACGTGAGGATCTGTTTTGGACAGACCTATGCCACTGCGCAAACGACGCTAATTTGCTTGCGTATGGAGCTAGATTCAGGTAACTTTCCGTGCTGTTTTGGTGGGCTAAGACCCACTTTTTTGTAACAGCAGTTTTTTGAAATGGGAATGACAGCATGGAAATAGAAGAAATCCTTTCGCGTATTGTCGTCGATGAGGGACTAATGTTGATTAATCAGCATATCTCTCTTGGTGGGTCACAGCGCCGCCTCAAATTGACCGTAGATACGGTGGAAGGGGTATCGCTCGATGAGATTGCGGATGTTTCCAGACGAATTCAGGAGTCTGAACGTCTGACGGCACTTCTGCCTGAAGGATTTGAACTCGAAGTTACATCTCCCGGGCTCGACTCTCCGCTGACGGAGCCGTATCAGTTCAGGAGAAATCTTAACCGGCGTGTCAGGATTCACCATGATGCTGTTGCAATTCCAAACCCCGTAGAGGGGCGGATATCGTCTGTTGATGATGAATCGGTGATTGTCGAGAATAGAAAAGGGTCATTTGATATCCCCTGGGAAAAGATCGGCAAAGCGATTCTTATCATCCGAGTCAATTAAAAGGAGGTACCGTTGGATAATCAAGAACTGATCCAATGTTTCACCGACATAGTTAAAGAGAAGAAGATCGACAGGACTGAGATCAGCTCAATCATTGAAGAGCTTTTCAAGACTCTTATCGAAAAGGAATACGGTTGTGCCGATAATTGTGAGGTGATTGTCAATATAGACCGTGGTGAAATTGAAGTCTATCAAGAGAAGACCATTGTTGAGCTGGTAGATGATCCTTTCACCGAGATTTCTCTAGATAAGGCGCAAAAGATTGAACCTGATCTTCAGCTGGGAGAGACGTTCATCGAAGTGGTTCAGCCGCAGCTTTTCGGTAGGCGGCTGGTTGCCAACGCCAAACAGTTCCTTGCCCAGAAAATCAAGGATATTGAAAAGAGGAATACGTTCGATGATTACATCGGCCGGGTAGGAGAGATCGTCATCGGCGATATAAGGCAGACACACAGGGATAATCTTTATATTCACATCGACCAAAGTGAACTGAGGATGCCGAGAGAAGATCAGATTGAGAACGAGCGTTTCAGGCGCGGCGATTCGGTACGTGCCATCATCAAGTCGGTTGAGATGACAGCCAAAGGGCCCGATATTGTTGTATCGAGGAGTGATGAAAAATTCCTGGCCAAACTGTTCGAGATGGAAGTACCGGAAATTGAAGACGGTATCATTGAGATACTCTCCATTTCCCGGGCTCCGGGCGTTAGAGCAAAGATCATCGTTCAGTCTCACGACAGGCGAATTGACGCCGTGGGCGCGTGTGTCGGGATGCGAGGCAGTCGTATCCAAGCTGTTGTACGCGAACTGAATGGCGAAAAGATTGATGTCGTCAATTACAGTTCACAGCCGGAAGTTCTCATTTCACGGGCACTCTCGCCTGCCAAACCGTTCAACCTTTATATCGATGATGAGCGCATGTATTGTGTGGCCGTCTTCGATGATGAGGAGATGGAATCAGGGGTCGGCAAGAGTTATCAAAATATCAGACTGGCATCAAATGTTACCGGTTATAATATCGAAGCTTTCAGGCAGTCAGAATACGAAGGTGCCAAATCGGATGAGACGTTCTTTCTGGGACAGATCGAAACTCTTACGGAGCGCATGGTAGAGCTCATGAGTCAGGCCGGTGTAGAAACAGTAAGTGATTTCCGGTCGGCATCCCGGGAGGATATGCTGGCGGTAAAGGGTGTCGGTGAAAAAATGATTGACACGATCAGTACAAAGATTGATACACATCTTGAATCTCTGATGACACCCGAGGAAGAAGATACGCAAGAAGAGGAAGAAGAAACGGTATCCCATGCCGGGGATAGTGAGAATGATCTGCCCACCAGTGATATTGAAGGCAAGGAGAAAACTGACACTGCCTTAACTGAAGCCGAGGCAGTATAACAGAGGGAGAAGAAGTGGCTGAAGCAGCAACAGCGTCACGTCGAATAGTTCATATCGCTAAAGAACTGAATATCTCCCATCATGATATCATAGAACTGCTTGACAAGAACGGAATAGAAGTCAAGAGTCATATGAGTCCTGTTAATGAACAGACCTATCAGCTGATCGTTGAGGAATTTGAGAAGGATCTTCAGTCTGTCTCACGCTACAGGAAGGAGAAGGTCCGTAAAGAGATCCATTTCCGCAAACTTGAGGAAAGACTTCATCCTGCCGGCGAATTCGAGATCATGATGCCTGACGAGCAGCGCAAACTAGAGGAGGAAGAGAAGAAAGCGGTTGAAGAGCAGGTGCTGGCGGAGGATGAAGCCGAACTGGATGTTGTTGAGTCGGCAGATGAAGCCGAAAGGGATGTCAGTTCAGATGGCAAGCCTGAAACTGAAGTTACAGAAGAAGAGCCAGCGCCGCGCAAGAAAACGAAGTTCCGCAAAGTGGAGCTGGCCGATATCCAGGCCAAGATAGATTCAGGCAGGAGACGTCCGCCGGTCAAACCGGTTAAGAAGACAGAAGAGGACAAAGAAAAGAAGGATGGACAGCCTGTCTCAGTCAGTACCACTGTGCGCCAGACGCTGGCCAGGATGGATACCAAGACCAAGAAGAAGAAATATAAGAGAGACAGGGTAGAGGACGGTGAAGAAAGTGAAGTTGAGTATGTCCCGGCGGTTAAGGTAAAAGAATTCATGAGCGTACAGGAAGTTGCCGGTATCCTCGATTTGAGTCCGGCCGAAATAATTACCAAGTGTCTGGAACTGGGTGTCCCTGCTACTATAAACCAGCGGCTCGATATTGATACCATCACCCTTCTGGTTGAAGACGCCGGCTATCAGGTGGAGATGGTAGAGGAAGAGACCGATGATATTCTCAGTCTGCAAATAAGTGAAGAAGAGCTTGAGGGCGCGGTACCCCGTGCACCAGTAGTAACCATTATGGGGCATGTGGATCACGGAAAAACATCCCTGCTCGATTATATCCGCAGTGAGAACGTTGTAGCGGGTGAGGCCGGCGGTATTACACAGCATATAGGTGCTTACGCTGTCAATCTGGAGGACGGGAGAGCGGTTACATTTCTGGATACACCCGGTCATGAAGCTTTTACAGCCATGAGATCTCGTGGCGCTCAGGTGACGGATGTGGTCATTCTTATCGTCGCTGCGGACGATGGAGTAAAGCCGCAGACGGTAGAAGCGATCAACCATGCCAAAGCTGCCGATGTGCCCATTGTGGTAGCCATTAATAAGATTGATAAAAGCAGTGCCAATCCCGACAGGGTGAAGCAAGAATTGTCCGAGAATGGAGTACTGGTAGAAGATTGGGGTGGCAAGATTCAATGTATTCCTCTGTCGGCCAAATCAGGCGAGGGGGTCGATGAGCTTCTCGATCTGCTGGCGCTGGAGACGGAAGTACTTGAACTGAAAGCGAATCCTGAGGTAGACCCCATGGGAATTGTCATCGAGTCGCGTCTTGACCGGGCCCACGGTGCAATCGGGACTGTCCTGATCCAGAAAGGGACGCTGAAAGTAGGCGACGTCTTCGTTTGCGGTAACAGTTATGGTAAAGTCAGGGCGTTGATGAATGAAAGAAACACCCGCATCGATTTTGCCGGTCCGGCGACCCCGGTGCAGGTACTCGGCTTCCATACGCCGCCTCAGGCCGGTGACAGACTGGCAGTTGTGTATGATGAAAAGGTAGCCAAAAAGCACGCTTCTGAAAGAGATCGTATGCAGCGTGAGATCGATCGTCAGAAGATCAGGACCATGTCGCTCGACCGGCTTTCCAAGGAAATCAGGGAGGGGGTCGCCAAGACACTGCCGCTGGTGGTGAAAGCTGACGTCGATGGGTCAATCGAAGCACTTGTTGACGCGCTCGCTGAAATTCCCAGTGATGAGATCAAGGTTGATATTGTTCACCAGGGAGTCGGTACCGTATCCGAATCCGATGTGCTACTGGCCACCGCCTCAAACGCTATTATTGTCGGATTCAACGTTGGCGTCCACTCAAACGCTACTCTGCTGGCTAACAACAGCGGTGTTGACATCAGAAAGTATGATGTAATCTATGAAGCTACCGACGAGATAAGACTTGCCGTTGAAGGTATGCTTGAGCCTGACATTGTTGAGAAGGTACTTGGTACGGCCGAAGTGCGCCAGGTGTTTAAGATTTCACGTAAAGGATCAATTGCCGGCTGCATCATCACTGACGGGGTGGTCAGCCGTAACGACTTGGCAAGGATCAAGCGCGATGATGAGATTATCACAGTAGGGCAGATTACATCACTGAAGCACTTCCAGGATGACGTAAAATCTGTGGATAGCGGGAAAGAGTGCGGCATCGGAATCCGGGGAATGGATAGCTTTGAAGAAGGGGACCTCATTGAAGTCTATGCGACTGAGGAGGTTAAGCGAACCCTTAAGTAAACTTTGCGCTTTAACGGAAGAGACCAGAACGTTTTCCTCATTCCTGTATACACGGCATAAATCAGTTACTAATCATAATATGGACAGAGGCGCACACGATAGACGATGGCTGTAGGTATACTCCGCATGGAACTACACCTGATGAGTCCCCATTCTCTCAAGGAAAAAAGAGCTATTCTTAATCCACTCAAGAACTATCTGCGCAAAAAGAAAAATGTATCTGTGGCGGAGATTGATTATCATGACGTATGGCAGTCAGCCGTGCTGGAGGTGGCTATGGCAGGCAATGACAGGGCCAAGCTGAAGACCAGTATGGACTCCATCCAGCAGTTCATAGAAAAACGTTTCCCCGTGGAAGTGTCATCTGAATCCAGCGAAATAGTATGAGCATAAAACCTTATTCCAGGTCTGAGCGGTATGGTCGTGAACTGATGAAAATTCTCAGCGAAATAATACAACGTGAGGTCGATACAAAAAGCATCGGTTTTGTGACGGTGACTAATGTAGTAGCGTCGAAAGACCTGAAACACGCCAAGGTTTACGTAAGTGTCCTGGGCAACGCCGTGGAAATGGGAGAAGTTGAGCGTTTTTTCAAACAGCGTAAGGGTTACATCCGCGGTCTACTCGGTCGTGAAATAACGTCGAAATCTGTACCCGATCTGGCTTTTCACTACGATGATACCAGTGAGACGGTTGACCAGATGGAACGTATTTTTTCACAAATCCACAAATCGGATATCTCCTCAGAATGATAATCGCCATCAACAAACCGGTAAAGTGGACTTCTTTCGATGTTGTAGAGAAGGTGAGATCCATTACGGGAGAGAAAAAAGTGGGCCACGCCGGTACGCTGGACCCTTTCGCGGAGGGTGTTCTTGTTGTGGGAATCGGGAGGGAGTCGACGCGCATGTTGAGCCAGCTTTCTGCTACTTCTAAAGACTACCTGGCTGAGCTGAAACTAGGCGAAGAGACGGATACCCTGGATCTGACAGGTGAGGTGACAGATCAGCGCGAGATACCTCATCTGACAGCGAGTAAGATTGAAAATGTTTTGGCCCAGTTCCGCGGTGAAATTGAGCAGACGCCGCCCATGTATTCGGCGAAGAAGATCGACGGAACGCGACTCTATAAGCTTGCCCGCCGCGGAGAGCAGGTAGACCGGGATCCGGTAGCAGTCCGGATACTCGCTCTTCAGCTGATCGACCTGTCTGATGACACTATCACCTTCAGTGTCACTTGCAGCAAGGGGACATACATAAGACAGCTGGCCTCTGATATGGCCAATGCACTCGGTACTGCGGGACACCTTACCGCCCTCAGGAGAACAAGAGTGGGTGATTATCATCTGGATGACTGTCTCTCATTTGATCTGCTGGAGCAGCAATGGATGTCTACCGCTGCATAGAGGATGTTCAGCCCATGAAGAACACCGTACTGACGATCGGGTCTTTCGATGGGCTGCACCGCGGACATCAGGAAGTGATACATGAGGTGGTGACAACGGCCAGAGCACTGGAACAAAAATCGGTTGTGGTGACGTTTGATCCTCATCCAAAACATATACTGATGCCCAAGGACGGTTTCGAAATTTTAATGCAGGTAGAAAAAAAAATGGAGCTGCTGGAGTTCATGGGCATCGACACGGCGCTGGTTATCCCTTTTGACGATAAATTTTCACAGACATCGGCGCAAGACTTCCTGGATAACGTTCTGCTCAAGTATTTCGAACCGTCCCATATTATCGTGGGCTATGATCACAGGTTTGGTCATAATCGCGAAGGAGACAGTGAATTCCTCACCAACAGTAAGCAGGAGAGGTATGAGGTAGATGTGGTGGCTGGTGTAGGGGATCAGGACGTAATCCTCAGCAGCACCCGTATTAGAAACCTGATCCGTGACGGTCATGTCCAGCGGGCGTCCTTTGAACTGGGTTGGCAGTTCGGATTTGACGTGACTGTGGTGCAAGGGGTAGGAAGAGGCCGATCACTGAACTTTCCCACAGCCAATTTTGTGCCTGAGAATGAAGCACAGCTTTTACCCAAAACGGGGGTATATTTCGCCCGCGCAATGATAGAGGATAACATCTATTACGGAATGTGCAATATCGGCTATCGACCGACATTTGAGGAAAAGGATTTCGTCATGGAAATACACCTGTTTGACGGTGAAGTTGATAATCTTTACGGTGAGACGTTGGAAGTCCAATTCCTGGAGAGAATCCGTGATGAACGCAAGTTTGACAACGCGGATGAACTGATAGAACAACTGGAGCAAGATAAAAGATTCTGTGAGAGTAGAATCAATCTGTACAAAGAGGAGGAGTAATGCCTTTAGTAAAGGAGAAAAAACAGGAAATCGTCACCACCTTCGGCAAGGATGAGAAAGATGTGGGATCTACCGAGGTTCAGATCGCATCATTGACCGAAAGGATACGGGATCTTAACACGCATTTCAAGACACACAAGAGAGATCATCATTCCCGGCGGGGACTGACAATGATGGTCAGTAGACGCAGAAGACTGCTTAAGTATCTTAAGAGAGTAGATTACGAGAACTATATAAAAATAACTAGTGATCTGAATATCAGACGCTGAGAAAGGAAGAGAGGAAATTAATGAGTGTAAAAAAAGAGACAATTGAACTGGCTGGGAAGTCTCTGACGCTGGAAACGGGTCTGATGGCCAAGCAGTCATCGGGATCCGTAGTTGTGACTTACGGTGATACAGTAGTATTGGTAGCTGTGAATGCGGATAAGAATCCGCGCGTGGGAATCAGTTTTTTCCCGCTTTCGGTAGAGTATAGAGAGCGTACGTACGCTGCCGGGAAAATTCCCGGTGGATTCTTCAGAAGAGAGGGGAGGCCGTCAGAGAAGGAGATATTGGCATCCCGCTTAACAGACAGGCCTATCCGTCCCCTTTTCCCTGACGGATTTCGTTGTGAGACGCAGGTGATGATAAACCTTTTGTCAACGGATCAGGAAAATCCGGCGGACATCCTTGGCAGCCTCGGGGCGTCGGTGGCGCTCATGCTGTCGGATATCCCGTGGAACGGTCCCATAGCGGCCGTCAGGATGGGGATGATCGATGGTAAGCCCGTCCTTAATCCCACTTACTCCCAACTGGAGGAAAGTGCACTTGATCTTGTCCTGACAGGCGGAGAAGATGCGATCGTCATGATGGAAGGCGAGGCGAGCGAAATATCGGAAGAAGATTTGATGATTGCGGTGCAGTACGGATACGAAGCCATTAAGGATATCATCAAGTTTCAGAAATCTTTCGTTGAAGGTCTCGGCAAGCCGAAGCGTGAAATCGTTGAGGAAGAGGTGGATGACAAGCTGGTGAAAGCAGTCACGGATCGTCTGGACGGCCGCATCGAAAAGATCGCACATGGTGACAAAGATGAGAGAAGGTCAGCCGTGGATGCTGTTAAGGATGAAATCGTGGAAGCACTTGAAGAGAATTTCCCGGAGCAGGAGCAAGTCATCAAGACTATAATTTCCGATAAGATGAAAAGTGCACTCCGCCACAGGATCCTGAACGAAGGGCAGCGACCCGACGGCAGGGGAGAGAGTGAGATCCGCTCCATTACTATCCAGGAAGGCATTCTGCCGCGTACCCACGGCAGCGCCCTCTTCACCCGCGGTGAGACGCAGAGTCTGGCCACAGTTACACTGGGCTCCAAATCGGATGAGCAGTTTGTAGATGACATTGATGGTGAATTCAAGAAACACTACATGCTTCACTACAATTTTCCGCCTTTCAGTGTTGGCGAAGTGCGGCGTTACCTCGGTGTGAGCCGAAGGGAAGTGGGCCACGGTAATCTGGCCGAACGAGCACTGGAGCAGGTTATGCCCGCGCCGGAAAAATTCCCATACACTGTGCGTATCGTTTCGGACATTCTGGAGTCGAACGGATCTTCATCCATGGCTACTGTATGTTCAGGCTCGCTGGCGCTCATGAATGCGGGCGTGCCGATCAAAGCAGCGGTCTCAGGCATTTCCGTCGGCCTGGTTACCGACGGTGATAAGTCTGTGATGCTAACCGATATCCTGGGAGAAGAAGATCACTATGGCGACATGGATTTCAAAGTAGCCGGTACGCGGGATGGCATCACATCGGTGCAGGTGGACCTGAAGATTGACGGCCTGTCAATGGATCTTATATCGCAAGCGCTGGAGAAGGCCAAGACCGGCAGGTTCCATATCCTCGACGTGATGGATGAACATCTCAGCAAGCCACGTGAGACAGTATCTCAATACGCGCCGAAGATTCTGCGGACTGAAATCAATCCTGAAAAGATCGGTGAACTGATCGGTCCCGGCGGACGAAACATCCGTGCCATTATCAAGGAGTGTGAATGTGAAGTTGAGGTTGATGATGACGGTGTTGTAGTCCTTACATCGCCAGTGCTGGAGAACTGTCAGAAGGCGCTGAAAATGGTAGAAGCAATAATGATGGAGCCTGAAGTGGGCGCCATATTCGAAGGTGCTGTACGCAGGATTCTTAATTTCGGTGCATTCGTTGAACTGGCGCCCGGCAAGGAAGGACTGCTGCACATCAGCGAAATCTCTCACTACCGGACGGAAAAGGTAGAGGATGAAGTGAATATCGGCGACGTGGTGAAAGTCAAGATCATCAAAGTTGACGATAGCGGTCGTTTCGATGTCAGTCAGAAAGCGCTTACGGAACGACCGAAGGATCTTCCGCCGCCGCGGCCTCGGAGTCAACGGGGTGGCCGGCCGGGTGGCAATCGCCACTCTCGTGACAGGAAAGGTAACCGCCCGGAGAGGAAAAGAAACTATTCCGGTGACAGAAATAGATGATCGTCGGTGTCCCGAAAGAGATTAAATCTCAGGAGATGCGAGTTGCTCTGACTCCCCACGGTGTCCTTGAGCTGACGGTAGCGGGTCATGACGTTGTGGTGGAGAAAAACGCCGGCGCCGGCAGCGGATTCAGTGATGAAGATTATGAGACTCAGGGTGCCGAAATCGCTGCGTCGCTGAAAGAGGTGTACACTCGGGCGGAGATGATTGTTAAAGTAAAGGAACCGCTCACTGAAGAGATATCACTGCTGTCAAAAGGGAAGATTGTTTTTACCTACTTCCATTTCGCAGCTTCGGAAACACTCACCAGACAGTTTGCCGCTACGGAAGCCACCGGGCTGGCCTACGAAACAATGCAACTGGATGACGGATCACTTCCTCTGCTGATTCCCATGAGCGAGGTAGCCGGCCGTATGTCCGTCCAAGAGGGCGCCAAATACCTGGAACAGCGTATGGGGGGTAAGGGGGTTCTATTAGGTGGTGTTCCGGGAGTGGAACCGGCGACGGTCGTTATTCTCGGCGGCGGTATCGTGGGCACAAACGCAGCCAAGATTGCTGCCGGCCTGGGAGCAATCGTTTACGTATTGGATACGAATGTGGAGCGCCTCAGGTATCTCGACGATACAATGCCCAAAAATGTGATCACCCTTTTCAGCAGCCGTCACAGTATCATCGATTTGCTACCCAATACTGATCTGCTGGTGGGAGCAGTCCTGATCGTGGGGGCGCGGGCGCCGAAGCTCGTTACCCGTGATATGCTCAATATTATGGACAAAGGAAGTGTAATTGTGGATGTATCTGTTGACCAGGGGGGCTGTATTGAAACGTGCAAACCGACAACCCATGAAGATCCCATTTATGTAGTGGATGATATTATTCACTATTGTGTGGCCAATATGCCGGGTGCGGTACCGTTTACATCAACTATTGCTCTGACGAATTCTACCCTGCCGTACGTGAAGTCTGTGGCCGATCTCGGTCTTAAGGAAGCTGTTGCAGCTGATCCGCACCTGCTGTCTGCTGTGAATACCTGTGCCGGGAAGATTACCCATTGCGGGGTGGCAGAAGCGTTCGGCATCGAATATCACGCACCATCAGATGTTATTTAGTCTGCCTGTTTAACCACTACTCTCAGACAACATCTCTTAGCTGGAAGACCTCCCTTTTTCTCCTTTCTTTGTCGAACTCCCCGATAAAGGACTCAGGACAGGCTCTCAGCATGAGGGGATTATAGGATAATTTGAACTTATGTAGAGGACCGTTTGAAGTGAGAGAATGAAGAGGCAGTGTATCGCTGGGTCTACCATTTTTGCACCAACCGTACCGTACTATTTATTTCTTGCCAGAGGGAGATCTTATTGCTAATATCAAGTAAAGCTTTAAGTCCATGGCGGAATCTGAATCAGAAATCAGGAAACTCTACTTCTCAATCAGTGAGGTGAGCGAGATTACGGATCTCAAACAGTATGTACTGCGGTACTGGGAGACTGAGTTTCCCATGTTGCGCCCACAGAAGAATAGGGCTGGAAATCGCACCTATCGCCAGAGTGATATCGATACAGTGCTGACCATCAAGGATTTGCTTTACAATCAGAAATTCACGATTGAAGGGGCAAGACAGCGATTGAAATCGGCAAAGTCTTCTGATGCGACAACAGAGAACGTGGAACAGTACAAGACTGTTATCAGGAGGATTAAAGGAGAACTCAAGGAAATACTCGAAGTACTCAAGGAAGATTAGACGGAGCGTGGCGTAGCCCGGTAGCGCACCTGAATGGGGTTCAGGGGGTCGCGAGTTCAAATCTCGCCGCTCCGACTTTTTGATAAACCCAGTTTCTCATCGAGGAATTGGGTTTTTCCATTTCAGGATTGAATTGTAGCACCAGCTGTGTTTTTTTGGTCAAATATCTCTAAGTGTTAACAAATCTGCTACATATATGCTACGCTAAAGTCATTTGTTCTAACTGCCGCCTTTGCCGTCAGATCGGCTTATCCAGTTAGTTTTGTCTGATGTTGCGTTTCACGAATGATAGACTGATAGCCATAACAGCCTCCTTTCAGTTAGGTTATTGGGACTATGGTATGGGGGGACAGGATTTTCAACGGTTTTGACCCCCCATACCCATCAACAACAGGGGGGTAGTTATGAAGTATATCTCCCACTCACATTCTAGAGCAAAAATTTGAATAGTTGACTTTATCTTGATAAGTGTATACATTAAATTTATGAGAGGGTTTTCAATAAATCTGTTATCATTATACCGTTATTCTTTAAGGAAGAATTGAAATAAAAAAGCAAACTCAAATTCTTACTAAAAAAACTTTTCTTGGATTACTGATCTGTTTTTTCACTTTCTTTATTGAATCTGACAGTTCCTACAATGTTACTCCTTCAACAATTCAAATATTTTCTAGGAACCAAATCGGTGATAAGGACGATCCTTTTGCCCGCTGGAGGTTCGAATGGCTGAGAACCCGCGATCCCCAGACCAATCAAATACCAGAAGGTATCAGACAGCGTGAACTGGAGTTCGCCAAGCTTCTGCCAACTGCTGAGCCATTACGACTAGACCGAAGATTAGGGGAGAGCAAGACGGACTGGAAGAAACGAGGACCGTACAACGTAGGGGGGCGAACTCGGGCTTTAGCCGTAGATATTTCTGATGAGAATGTGTTACTGGCAGGAGGAGTTTCAGGAGGAATGTGGAGATCAACAGACGGAGGGAATTCTTGGTCTAAGACAACAAAACCAGATCAACTACATAGCGTAACAACAATAGCACAAGATCTTCGCACTGGGGAAAATAACATTTGGTATTATGGAACAGGGGAGTTAACAGGCAATTCTGCCGATGGAGGGGGTGGCGCATTTTTTAATGGCGACGGAATATTCAAATCAACTGATGGGGGTTTGAACTGGAATGTGTTGAGTTCAACAGACAGCAATACTCCACAGAGCTTCGATTCATTCTTTGATTATATTTGGCGAATTCGAGTCAGTCCTGTCAACGGGTATGTTTTTGCCGCAACTTATTCCCGGGTATACAGAAGCAAAAACGAAGGTACCTCATGGGAAGTAGTTCTTGCACCCTCCGATGAATATGCAACTTATTCCGATATAACCATCAGTTCTACTGGTACACTATATGCTGTATTCAGTAGCGACACTGATATGTCAGGTGTCTACAGATCAGCCGATGATGGTGCTACTTGGACCAATATTACACCAACCAATTTCCCTGTTTCTTACAATAGGCTCGTTTTGGATATTGCCCCTTCCGATGAAAATGTACTCTACCTGCTTGGCCACATAGGTGGGGAGGGCCCGGCGAATCATCTCTTGTGGAAATATACATATACGTCTGGTGACGGATCGGGATCGAACGGTCAATGGACAGATCTTTCTACGAATCTCCCTGCCTATGGGGGGGAAGTGGGCGATTTTGATTCTCAATATGGTTACGACCTGATTGTAAAAATCAAACCTGATGACGAAAATACTGTTTACATAGGCGGAACAAACCTCTATATGTCAACCAGCGGTTTTGCAAATTCAACTAGCACAAGTTGGATAGGTGGATATTCACCTGAGAATGATGTATCTCAATATGAAAATCAACACCCTGATCAGCATTCACTTGTATTTTTACCTTCCAACTCTAAGGTGTTGCTTGCAGGTCACGATGGAGGTGTCAGCCGGACAGAAGATGGTACGCAAAGTGATATGACCTGGTCATCACTAAACAACGGTTATTTCACTACTCAGTTCTACCACGTTTCCCTGGATCCATCCGCTACAAAAAAGAATTTAGTAATGGGTGGGATGCAAGATAATGGTACTTGGACCACAGATTCTGATGCTGCAACGAC
>JASLRT010000030.1 GCA_030743815.1 Candidatus Neomarinimicrobiota bacterium
ATGAGATAGAGGAACATCACCGCTAGAGAACTCACAAGGGGAGAAATGAGGTTTACCCTGAAGGCTATATCATCGCTGAAAGGAATCAGAGAGAAGAGCCGTCCAATAATGAGATATAAGGGACTTCCGGGCGGATGGGGAACACCCAGAATATAAGACGTTGCAATGAACTCCCCGCAGTCCCAGTAGGACAACGTGGACGCCATGGTGTCAAAATAGATAAGGAAGGAGACGAGAAAAACGCCTCCCGCAAGAATTGTATTTATCCTTCTTGCAAACATGTTACTTCAGCATCTATCAGGTGGCTTAACCGTCACTTTTGTCCTTTTTCTTTCGGCTCTTCAGCGGTTTCACCTTCTTCTTCTGCTTCTTCTGCTCATTAGACTCCTTTGACTCAGTTTTACTCTTATCCTCAGATTCAGAAGAAGTTTCCTTATCCTCTTCTGCAGAAGTTGACTTTTCTGCTTCTGTTTTCTTTTCTTCGATGTAGTTCAGTTTCAGACTACCTAGGTTCGTTTCCATGAATTTTTCTTCATCTTGCGCTAGATTTCCTTCCATCCGATCCTTGACCATATCGAGCATATCGATATAGAAACCGGCCTCTTCAAGATTCTTTTCAACCTTATCGGTTATCGGATTCTTCAGTTTCCCCAGAGCAACCCAAGCACTCTGCGTAAAAGTAGAGATAAGATGAATAAACAGATGTTCATCGCCTTTTTTTCCGTTTTCAGACATGATCCCTAATCGCTCCTTTCACTTTTTGGTTTCAGTCAATTCTCTCTGATGTGCGAGAGTTTCTAATGATATAAATGATAGAACTCCAGCGGTTCGAATCGTTCACTGCAGACAGATTGGATTTAAGCCCGGTCCAGAGACCTCGCAGAGTAGAGCCGAATCCACTCTTTTCACTAAGCATAGAAATATAGAACGCGTCAAAAGGGAGGCCGTGAGTGCTGGAGATAGAAAGACCGTGCCGCTCAAGAAGTGTCTCCATCGTATGCCGCGTAAAATGGGTGATGTGTCGCGGGACATCGTAAGCCGCCCACTCCGCCCCATAATGTTCGGCGTCCAGTGAGTTCCAATTGGGCAGGCCCAGCACTAAAGTACCATCGTCCCTTAAAGATGAGGTTACTTGGCGCAGATAATCGTTCGGATTGGGGATATGTTCGAAAGCGTGCCAGAATGTGATAACGTCATATTCCTCCTCACTGCCGGCGAACCATTCTTCAGGAGATCGCAGCGTGACAGCATATCTCTCAGACACCTCTCGCCTCGCCACCTCACTCGCATCGATTCCATCTACCTCCCAACCTGCCCGGTGCATGGCGTGCAGGAATTCACCACTGCCGCAACCGACATCAAGGATCCTGCCGCGATGCATCTTAGTTTCTGTTGTAACGAGATTCCGTTTTCTTGCCAGCATCAGTTTACGAACAGTGCGGTAAGCGAAATTGCCGCCCCCACTGGCGGCATGAGGTGTATAGTTTTCTGACTCATAGTAGCGATCTGTTTCATCTTTATCGGGGACAGGACTGGTCAATCGCAAGCCGCAGCCGTCACACTCAAGAACCTTGAACTCCTCCTGAGTGACGACATGGTCTCTGGCGGCAAATACGACTGCCAACTTTTCTCCAGCGCATACAGGGCACTGTTCGACTTGAATCATCTGCCATAACTCTCAGCTGATATTGACCATATGGATCATATGCTGATAATCGCGCATGAACCGTTTCCTGATCTGCTCATGTCCGTTCAGTCTCAGATGGGGGTCTTCTTCAACAACATTAAAAGCCGCCTTTCTCGCTTCACGAATGATGGAACCGTCTTTCACCAGATCTGCGATTTTCCACTTGAGATATCCATGCTGTTTGGTACCGTAAAACTCGCCAGGGCCGCGTAATTTAAGGTCTTCGTCAGAGATTTCAAATCCGTCGTTCGTCCTCAAGATAACATCCAGTCTGAGACGGGAAGTTGCCGTAATCTTACGCTGTACGAGAATGCAGTACCCCTTTTCGGAGCCCCTACCTATTCGTCCTCTTAGCTGGTGAAGCTGCGTCAGTCCGAACCGCTCGGCGTTCTCTATCAGCATCACCGTGGCATTGGGTACATCAATGCCCACCTCCACCACGGTAGTGGAAACCAGTATCTGGATCTCGTTAGCGCCGAACCCGTCCATGATTCCGTCCTTTTCTTCTTTCTGCATTCTGCCGTGAAGGAGCGCCAATTTCAAATTGGGGAAAATCTTACTGGAAAGAGTTTTAAATCCGGCTTCAGCCGCCTCCAGATCACTCTTTTTCGACTCCTCGATGAGAGGGTAGACGACGATACATTGGCGACCTTTCTCAACCTGGTCAGACATGAAACTATAAACTTTCTTCAGCGTGTCCTCATTCACTTTCCGGGTTACCGGTGGTTTCCGATCTTTAGGCATTTCGTCCAGCAGGGAGAGATCCATATCGCCGTGATAGGTTATTGCCAGCGTTCTCGGGATGGGCGTTGCCGTCATGATCAGGACATCCGGATTAAACCCTTTTTCAAGCAGCTTACCCCTCTGCAAGACACCAAACCGCTGCTGTTCATCGATGACAACAAATCCCAAGTCCTTAAACCGGACATCCTCTTGAATTAGAGCGTGTGTACCCACCACCACCTGCACCCGGCCGTCGGCGATCCCTTCCAGGATTTTCTTTCTCTCAGACGACTTCTGTTTACCCACCAGCAACGCCGTGGTGATCTGCGTTTTCGTCAGGTAGGACGCTAACACACCGTAGTGCTGATGAGCTAATATTTCCGTAGGCGCCATGATCGCTACCTGAGCACCGTTACCCACCGCAATAGCCGCCGCCAGGATGGCCACAATGGTTTTACCCGCGCCAACATCTCCCTGCAACAGCCTGTTCATCACCTTGGATGATCCCATGTCTTGCCGGATCTCCTTCAGAACTCTCTTCTGCGCTTGGGTTAACTCAAAATCCAACTGATCGTAGAGAAGCTTCAGATAAGGCCCCACTTTCGACATGACTCTGCCTTTCGATTCAGTAATGCCAGTTTTCCTGAGGGCCATGAGTAACTGGAGGAAGAAATGTTCATCGAACTTCAGCCGCCGTGTCGCTTGCGACAGGCGATCCGAGTCTGGTGCGAAATGGATGAATCTGAGTGCCTCGTCGAGCTGGATCAGGTCATATCCCTTGCGCAACTCCTCATCAAAGAATTCCTCACGATTGTCCTCAAGAAAGTCCAGTGCACTGCTGATGATCCTCCTGAACCCCCGACCATCGAGCCCCACTGATTTGAGCGCCTGAGTGGAAGGATAGAGAGGAATGACAGCTCCCGTATGTAATGGATCACTCTCCTCCTTTGAGAGGATATCATATTCGGGATGGACCATCTGAAGACCTTTGAAAAAGTCAATTCTACCGTGAAAGGCAATCCTGTCACCCACTGAAAAAACTTTCTTGATGTAATCGGCGCCGTTAAACCACGTACAGGTCAGAAAGCCGGTGCCGTCATTGACAATCATCTGATAGTACTTCCGTCTTTTAGAGGTACGAATACCGCCGGCTTCAACTTTGCCTACCACCGTGGCGGATATATCTTTTTCAAGATTCCTGATTGGCGTAACAGTCGTTCTGTCAAGGTGACGGCGGGGAAAATAATAAATAAGGTCTCTAACAGCGGTTACACCTTCAGTCTCGAGAACCGCTGATCGCTTAGGCCCTACACCTTTTACGAACTGGACCGGTGTATCGAGCCTTTTGCTTCTCGATTCAGGCATCAATGGGACGCCGGTAAAGGCATGCAATCATAACGAAGGTCCTTATGACAGGAGAGAGAAATGGCAGAGATGACCTCTACTGCCACTCCTTGCGATAGGTATAAGTGATGGTTTCAGAGGCGCGCGGCTTTAAATTAAACTCAAATTGAATAGTCTGGGCATCCACCTTTTTATAGTCGTCCCGGGACGGTTCTCTGATAACCCAATCACCAAAGATGTGCTCTATGACCTGCACATTTACGATATCATCGCGCTTGTTGTCAATCTGAAGCTGAATCATCGCTTCTTCACTTTTCTTCTTACGGTCATAGTTCATCACTGTCCTCTTTCCCAGCACATCAAAGGCTCGGCCGGCAGTCACAGAGGCATTCTCTCCTACAGCTATCTGTCCAAGATAATCCTCGCCGGCAAATTTTGCCGCCGTAGCACCGGAAGCCGAAACATGCTGTTGAAAGATCTGGAACAGGCCGGCTGGTAGAGGTATGCCGAGGCCGCTGGCTTTGTTATTCGTAAATGAAAGTTCCACGGACAGAGGCCCTTCTCTGTTGAACCGTTCGTTGTTTTCGAAGCGGTAGTGACGGGAAAAAGTGATCTCTCTATCGGGATAGAGCGAAGCTGAAATAGACTCTCTGGCTGGAAGAGAAATCGATTCTGAAATTGAATAGAAAACATAATCACCCAGCAGATCCTGACTAAAAGTCAAGGCATCTGACTGAGATGCATCCGTTGTGACCGGAGATTTTTTCGCTGCGCGGAAATGCTGATCTCTCAAACGCGAGCCGTTTTGAACCCGCTTCAGTTCACCCTCCACCAACTCAAGCCTGGCCGCAGAAAATGAGAGGTTCGTTTCGTTTTTCAGTATTGCCTGAGACACTATGGTACCTGATTTTTCATCAGGTGATATGATGAGCCTGTAGTTGGCGTCCCAGTCAAAACCACCTGTTATATAGACCAATTCCCCTGTAACAGTTCCCTTTCTGGAGCTGTTCATCAGCCACTCCAGTTCCGCCCTGACCGAATAGTCGCCGCCCTTCTCATGAGCTGTAATGTCAACAACTTCATTGAGATTCAGAATCTTTACACTTTTCTTACTCTTAATGGTGATCCATTTGCCGTCAATATCCATCAGTTCTCCCTTCACATGCTTGGCATTCGAAAGGGTAACAGTAACTGATTTTCCCAACTGATCCCTGAGAAAAGCAAAGGACTCAAAAGTGTCCCCATGAAACTTCTGTAAAATGATGTCGGCGCCATCCATTGTCAGGAAAGGCGAATTGGGTTCAGTGCGGTCAGGTATAAGTTGATATCGCACTTCGTTCTGCCCTTTGACCAGATTGAATGATGCAGGCTGATTCACAAGTCCGAAACCATCTTTGTAGAGCGTCACCGTAGCATCGCGCGACTGTCCGCAGACAATTGACGTAAATAATAGATAAGTGATAATATTCTTCTTCATGATAACATTGACAGGTTTTCTTTCAGTTTTGAAAGGTTCGTCTGTATATCCTCCAGTTTCTGTCTCTCCTTTTGAACAATCTCCTCGGGTGCCTTGTTGACGAAGCTACTGTTCTTCAGTTTCGATTTTACGTTTTCTACTATGCCGCTGAGTCTTTCCATTTCCTGCGAAAGACGCTGCTTTTCTTTCTCCACATCGATCAAACCTTCAAGCGGGATAAATAGTTCCAACCGACCGATGATGACAGTAGCGGAATGCAGCGGTCTGTCAACATCGGTGCCGATGGTCAGTTGGTCAATTTTGGCGAGATCACGGATGATCGCCTCGTTAGAGAGCAACAGTTGCCCGTCCTCACCTCTGGCGAGAAGATTAGACTTCAGTCCGGGTGGAACTTTCATCTCAGCACGAACTGTCCTGATGCCCGTGACCACCTCCTGTAGTGATGCGAAAACTTTCTCCGATTTTTCATCAATCAAAGAGCTGTCCGCCCGCGGCCATTCAGCAATGACCAGATCTGGAACTGACTCGGTTCCCCGTCTAACCTTTGACAGCCGCTGCCAGATTTCTTCGCTGATAAATGGCGCGAAAGGGTGTAGTAATTTAAGGATATTCTCAACCAGATGAACGGCCAAACTGAAAGCAACATTCTGCTGCATTTCATCTTCGCCATACAACCTCGACTTAATGATTTCCACGTACCAATCGCAGAAGTCAGACCAGGTAAGATCGTAAATCCTTTTAGCGATTTCATTAAAACGATAATCATCAAACATGCCATTGATTTCAGAAATGGTGTTGTTGAGTCGGCTCAGCATCCACCGATCCGCCAGCTCCAGCGCTGCGCCATCTATTTCAGACAGCGGTGTCGCGACTCGTCCCGGCTGACTCATGATAACAAACCGTGACGCATTCCACAGTTTATTCATAAAATTGCGTCCCACCTCAACGCGTTGCTCCGAGAAGAGAATGTCCAGTCCTTGAGGCGCAATGAGCATAATTCCGTAGCGCAAAGCATCGGCACCATACTTGTCAATGATCGCCAGTGGGTCGGGAGAATTTCCCAGCGACTTGCTCATCTTACGACCCTGCATGTCACGGACCATACCGTTAAAGTAGACGTTTTTGAACGGTACTTCTCCTCTGAATTCGAGACTCGACATTATCATTCGCGCTACCCAAAAGAAAATAATATCAGCACCTGTAACAAGATCATCACTGGGATGGAAGTACTTCAGATCTTCTGTTTCATCTGGCCACCCCAGCACGCCGACAGGCCAGAGCCATGAACTTGCCCAAGTATCCAAGACGTCCGGATCCTGCCGCCAGTGAACCTCATCCTCAGGAGGATCAACTCCACAGTAGACTTCTCCTGTTTCGTTGTGGAACCAGACAGGAATTCTGTGTCCCCACCACAACTGCCGGCTGATGCACCAGTCTTGTATATTCTCCATCCAATGCTCGTAAGTTTTTATCCAGTGCTTAGGATGAAAAGTGATATCACCGTTCCTGACTGCCTCAAGCGCAGGCTTGGCCAACTCGGACATTCGCATGAACCACTGCTCAGAAAGATACGGTTCGATAGGTACCTGACCGCGATCTGAATAGCCGATACTGGTCACGTAAGGGTCCACTTTCTCAACACAGCCAAGTTCCTCCAGTGCTTTTACCACTTTCTCCCGCGCCTCGAATCGATCGAGCTGCTGGAACTGCTGGGGAACGTTTTCATTCAGGGTGCCATCGTCGTTGAAAATATTAACCTTCTCCAGATCATGTACCGTTCCGATCTCAAAATCATTGGGATCGTGTGCCGGCGTAACCTTGACGCACCCGGTACCGAACTCAGGATCGACAAAGGAATCGGCAATGACAGGCATCTCCCTGCCGACAAGGGGCAGCACTACCGTCTTACCAACGAGGCTCTTAAACCGTTTATCGTCCGGATTAACCGCTACGGCTGTATCGCCCAGCATCGTCTCAGGGCGGGTGGTAGCCACCGTTACATACTCATCAGAATCTTTCACAGGATAGCGGAAATACCACAGATGCCCTTCAACTTCACGGTAGATTACCTCTTCATCGGAAATGGCCGACTTTGTCTTCGGACACCAGTTGACGAGTCGCGTACCCCTGTAAATGTTATCTTTCTCATACAGCTTCACAAAAGCGGTGATAACTGCCTTGTAGTAGTCGTCATCCATTGTGAATTTCTCGCGGGACCAGTCGCAGGAGCAACCGAGGCGTTTCAACTGTTCAATAATGAGTGAACCGTATTTTTCCTTCCACTGCCACGCGTGTCCGAGGAATTCTTCTCTGTCAATCTGATTTTTGTCGGTCCCCTTCTCCGCCAGCATTCTGACAACTTTGGACTCAGTAGCAATAGAGGCGTGATCCGTTCCCGGGACCCAACAAGCCTCCTTATCCTGCATACGGGCACGGCGGACAAGAACGTCCTGGATGGTATTGTTGAGGACGTGCCCGATGGTGAGGCTTCCGGTTACATTGGGAGGGGGAATGAATATTGTATACGCCTTCTTGCCGGGATCGACCACAGCACGAAAATAGTCCTTCTCAAGCCAATGTCGATACCATCGATCCTCCACCTTCGAAGGATCATAGACCTTGGAAAGTTCACTAGTGGTAGTCACTGTTCAGCCCATCGAGAATTCGGTATAAGAGAGTCTTGGATCTGCAGCTCTATTTCTCAAGGATCAGACTGAAGGCCGTCGTCAGTTTCAAAACATTCTGATTGGCCTTGACGAGATTATCCGTTACAATTGCGGCAACGTTTCTCATCACCTTGTAGCCCAGTTCCGGATTAGATCCGCATATGGTGAAAAGATCGTCATTCATTACAACCGCCATTTCACAGTCAGTCTGAGCTTTCACCGTTGCCGTACGCTTATCATCGTTTCCAAAAATGGACATCTCGCCGAAAACAGGATGCCACTCGCTGGGCAGGCTGATGATGGCCTTTTCTCGTGTATCATAGTCTCCCTTACTCAGCTGCATTGTAAGCGCCTGGTTGATCTCCACTTTTCCGTCCAGGAGAAGATAAATCGAATCACCAATGTCTCCTTCGTTGAAAATGATCTGCTCGGCCTCGAAGTTCTTAATCTGCATCACGTTTTCAAACTGCTTGATCTCGTCATCTGACAAATCTTTGAAGATACGATACTGCCCAAAATCAACTGATTCAGTCATATTATTCCCTCATGTTACTAAGTAGCATATTCATTGGATGACGATAGCCTTTTCGTTTTCCTGGATCATATAGTCTGCGCCGGGATTGATCATCACCGACATTCTGTTCTCCTCACCAAGGGAGTGACCAGCCTCTTTGAGCTTCCTCTCGATGAAAGCATCCAGAGCTGAAGTATCCGATGAAAGAATCTCGCCGATCCCAATCTGTTCGTCTTCAGAATAGACACTCACCAGGAGCCATCCGTGCTTGCTTTTGAAATGGTCGGAAAGTTCAGGAAACGGCTTGCCCACATATTCCAGGGGAATTGACGTACGGTGAAATCTGCTGGCTGTCTGATTGTCTAACAGACTATCGAGCGTCTGGGGCACACCCGGATCCAAAACGTGCGAGGCGATCATGTAGGCGCCGAGATCATCGCTTAGAATAACTTCATCCGCATTAGCACGCTTGATGTGCGTCAGGTTTTCCCTCTCGGTAATATAGGCTATCACTCTGATATTGGGTGCCAGTGTCTTCATGGTCAACGTGCCGAAGATCGTCTTTTCATCAGGATGGCTCCCCGCCTCCAATGAATCGTTCGGTACCACGATGGCGGTGGAAGCAGATTTCAGATTCGCCCTCTCAAGGATCGTCTCCCTCGTGTAATCTCCGCGAACGAACTTGAACTTGATCTCTCTGTACTTATTGCGGATAGCCGCGATGGCGTCCTCGGACGCCTCGTTGATGAGGACTATCTGCAGTTTTTTACCCTGACTGAGACTTTGGAGTGAATCCATAATGCGGTCCACATTCTTATTCCAGCCGCACAAAAGGATGTGATCAGTTACATTGAGTTTTTCCAAACCTTTATCCTCCCGAATCTTTCTTGCCACAAAAACGGATGAAATTGTAGCTGTTAACAGTGCAATGAGAGAAATGCCGGCAAACATAATAACGACTGCGAATAACCGGCCTTCTGGCGACATCGGCGAGAAGTCACCGTAGCCAACAGTCGTCATGGTAACGATTGCCCACCAGAAAGGATTGTTCCCTTCGGTAATATCCTGCGTCCCTTCGAGCAGTCCAATGCCATATCCGCCGATAATCATAACGGTCAGGATGCCGGATGTGATCTGAACTACGGGCCTTCGTAAAGCAGATCTGAGAAATTCGACCATAAGACTAATTTAATGCTTCATACGTAGAAATCGTAGCGATAGTGGGACAGTGTTGCTATTGAATAAGGCCAGTTGAGGAGGTATCTCCATGACCGGGGAAAAGATGGACTGGATGGAACGTTGACGCGACGGCGGCCGGCTTGTTGACGGCGGATGTCCCGTCAAGCATCTACTTCGCGAGGATGGTGAGTGGCTCATTCAATCAGGCGAGGAAGGTGGTGGTGGTGGTGGTGGTGATGATGCGATAGATTCCCCCTCCGCCGGTCCATCTATTATTCAATTATTCCATTACTCCATTCCTCAAATAGATTGCCTCGCTACGACGCAAGCAGGAGTGCCACAGTCTCTATATGCGGCGTATGAGGAAACATGTCCACCATGGCGAGGCGTTCGAGTCCGTATCCAGATTCAGTGAGCACTGCCACGTCCCGCGCCTGCGTTGACGGATTGCATGAGATATAGACGATCTTCCTCGGCTTCATCCGGGCGACGTCGTTTACCAGCTTGGGATGCATCCCGGCTCGGGGCGGATCCAACAGCACGGCGTCCGGTTTCTCGATCTCTTTCAGAATCGGCGTTACGCGGAAGTATTTATCGAGATTTGACTCAAAAAAGCGGCAGTTGGTGACGCCGTTGCACACGCCGTTTCGCACCGCATCCTCCACCGCCGGAGGGATCAGCTCGAAACCGTAAACCTGCCCCACGTGAGATGACATAAACAGCGACGTGGAGCCTGTGCCGCAGTAGAGATCGTACAGAATCTCGTCGCCGGAGAAGTCAGCGAACTCCAGCGCCGCTCCGTACAGTTTCTCCGCCTGCACACTGTTCGTCTGGAAGAAGGAGTTGGCTGAAATCTCAAATGTGTAGCCTCCCAGCTTTTCGCGGATGTATGGCGGCCCGTGAAGCGGCACCTCCCACTCGCCGTAGGAAACTCCCGCCTTGCGCCGAGTGATGTTGTTGACGATGCTGCTGATCTGCGGAACTTCTTTGGTCAATCGCGCCACCACGGGCGAGAGTAAGTCCGGCTCCTCACGGGAGGTCACGAGATTTACCATCACCTCCTCCGTCCTCTCCCCCACGCGGATGACGAGATTCCTCAGGAACCCTTTGTGCTTCACAACGTCGTACGGCTTCAGCCCCCGTTCCCTCGCCGTCTCCTTCACGATCCTCAGGATGTCGTTGCCCACAGGCTTCTGAATCCAGCACTCCTCCATGTCAAGGATCTTGTCGTAGCGCCCAGGGACGTGAAGTCCGAGGGCGAAGCTCCGGTCGGCGCCCTCCTCCTCTTCCGGCAGTACCCAGCGGCGGTTGGAAAACGTGAATTCCATCTTGTTGCGGTAATGGAAGATGTTTTCGGCGGAGACCACCTCAACTAATTCTACATCGGGGATGTGTCCGATTCTGCGGTAGATGTCCACAACCTGAGATTTCTTCTGCTCAATCTGCCCCTCGTAATCGAAGTCCTGAAACGTACACCCACCGCAGGTCGGAAAGTGCTGACATTTCGCTTCCACAGAAGAAGGCGACGCCTTGACAGTCTCCAGTAGGACGGCTTCCACATAGCCCCTGTGCTTCTTCGTAATGCGACAGAGAGCCGTCTGCTGCGGCAAAGCATTTTTCACGAAGACTACAAGATCGTCCGTGCGCGCTACGCCTTTGCCGCCGAATGCGAGCGATTCGATGGTTAGTTCGATCTCGTCACCGACTTTCAGATTGATCGGTTCAGGCACTGTATGCTTCCTTCTGTTGCTCTTTGGAAAAGTGGAATGAGAGTTAGGAAAAGTCAGACGCCCACAGGATGCCAGGTCGTCTTCAATTCCTGTGTTCTCAGAATGTGGTACGGCCCTTGAGAGGACTCCTTCTGGAAATCTCCGTCATTCAAAATAGTGACACGCTTGACATTCACAGCCGCTTCTGCTTCAACACTCCTGATTTCGCTTTCATCCTCACCGCAGTAGATGATGGCGTCAACCTCCATATGCGATGCGAAATGCTCCAACAGCTCGGAACGGAATCCTGTCATAATATTGACCACTCCCGGCGGAACGTCAGATGAATGAAGCACCTCGGCAAACGTGACGGCGCTGAGCGGTTTCGATTGGGAGGCGAGAAGAACACAGCTGTTACCGCCGATAATCACAGGCGCCATGACCGACACCAATCCCAGCAGCGAAGATGATTCAGGACAGATCGCGCTCACAACACCCATGGATTCAGTGACCGTGAAGTTAAAGTATGGCACGGCCACTGGATTGACACTGCTGAATATCTGCTGGTATTTGTCAGCCCAGCCGGCATAGTAGATAAGCCGATCGACGGCGGCATCCACTTCCTTTTTCGACTGCCTCTTGGAGCTCCCCTGAAGTGTAAGTTCGTCCACAAACTGTTCGCGCCGCGTCTCCAACATCTCTCCCACGCGATAGAGAATCTGCCCTCTGTTGTAGGCGGTCCGACTGCGCCAGGGAAGGAACACCTTACGGGCTGACCCCACTGCGTCCCTGAAGTCTTTGCGCGATCCGCGGCAGACGTTGACTACCTGTTCACTGTCAGGAGCACACCACTCATAAGTCCGGCCCGACTCGCTACGGGGGAAGCGACCGTTGATGTACAGCTTGTAAGTTTTTCGAATCTCTTTTCTTTTGGCCATCTCTCTACAGCATCCTCAGTCAATCCCGCTCACGTGTCAATAGAGCTCCACATAGGACAGCAGTCCGTGAAGACCTCCCTCTCGCCCGATGCCGCTCTCCTTGTAGCCGCCGAAAGGCGACGCCGGATCAAACTTGTTGAACGTGTTCGCCCACATGACACCGGCTCTGATCTCGCCCGTGACCTTGAAATACTTCGCCCCCTTTTCCGTCCAGACGCCGCCGGAGAGTCCGTAGGGCGTATTGTTCGCCTTCTCGATGGCCTCCTCCACCGTCCTGAACGTCTGAATGGCAAGGACAGGACCGAAGATTTCTTCCTGTACGACGCGGTGCGATTGAGAAACGCCCGTGAAAAGTGTCGGCGGATGCCAGAAACCTCTTTCTGGAAGGGAACAATTCGATTGATAGACTTCGCCCCCCTCGTCCTTGCCGATCTTCATATACATCCTGATCTTATCCAATTGTACGCGGGAGTTGATGGCACCGATATCTGTGTTCTTGTCCAGAGGATCTCCCAAAATCAGAGTTGCCATGCGGTCCTTCAGCTTTGTGATAATCTCATCAGCCACACTCTCCTCCACGTATAGTCTCGATCCTGCACAGCAGACATGCCCCTGATTGAAGAAGATTCCGTTGACGATTCCTTCCACAGCCTGATCGATGGCGGCGTCAGCGAAAATGATATTGGCAGCCTTGCCGCCTAATTCCAGCGTATACCTCTTGCCGATGCCCGCCAGTACACCCTGAATATATTTGCCCACTTCTGTCGATCCCGTGAAGGCGATCTTGTCCACACCGGGGTGATTGACGAGATGCTTGCCCGTTTCGCCTCCGCCCGTGATGATATTCACCACGCCGGCAGGGACTTCCGCCTCCTGCACGATCTGGGCAAGTTGCATGGCTGTGAGGGGCGTCGTTTCCGCCGGTTTGAGGACGACGGTGTTACCAGCGGCCAGCGCCGGCGCCATCTTCCACGCCGCCATCAGAAGCGGAAAGTTCCACGGAATGATCTGCCCCGCTACGCCGACCGGCTTCGCACGCCTGCCGACAAATGCGTAGTCCAGCTTATCGGCCCAGCCCGCATAGTAGAAAAAATGGGCCGCTGCCAGCGGAATGTCCACATCTCTCGATTCCCGTATCGGTTTCCCGCCGTCCATTGATTCGATAACAGCTAACTCTCTCGATTTTTCCTGGATGATGCGGGCGAGACGGTAGATTATCTTGCCCCTCTCCTTGGGAGCCGTTCTCGACCAAATCTTGTCGTACGCCTCTCGCGCGGCTGAGACAGCCTTATCTACATCGGCTTGTGTCGCCTCGGGCACTTCGGCCAGCTTCTCCTCCGTGGCTGGATTGATGGTGTCAAAGGTATCGCCTCCTTCGGACGCCACGAATTGACCGCCGATGAAAAGATCATATCGATCTTCCAGATGAACGTGATCCGCCGCTTGAGGTGCCGGGTCATATCTCCAGCCGCTATCGAAGTCCAGTGTAGATTCAGTTCTACTCATTTTTCGTAGTCGCTAAGCGATTGAGAAATAATCTGCGGATTGGTAAACCCCAGTCTCCTGTTTCACGATCTGCATCAGCACATCATTGGCGAGAGAACTGGCTCCGAATCGAAACAGCGCCGGCGTCAGCCACTCATTCCCCAGCGTCTCTCTCAGCATGACGAGGTACTGCACAGCCTGTTTTGCCGTGCTAATCCCGCCAGCCGGTTTCATGCCGACTCTTCTACCGGTTCTGTAATAGTAGTTCCGGATTGCTTCCAGCATCACCAACACCACCGGCGGTGTGGCAGCCGGCTTAATCTTGCCCGTAGACGTCTTGATGAAATCCGCCCCGGAGGCCATGGCGAGGTCGCTGGCCCTGCGGACATTATCCAGTGTACCTAACTCTCCGGTCTCCAATATAACCTTCAGATGAGCCTTGCCGCACGCTTCTTTCACGGCGGTGATTTCATCGGCTACATAGTCGTAATCGCCCCTCAAGAAACGCCCTCGCGAAATAACCATGTCCACTTCGTCTGCTCCATCATCAACAACCTGTCTTACTTCGTCCAGTTTTATCTCAGGCGATGTCATACCGCTCGGGAATGCTGTGGCGACGGCTGCTGTTCTGATTCCCGTCCCTTGCAGGGCATTGCTGGCCACGGCCACCATATTGGGATAGATACAGACGGCAGCCACGGTCGGCAGACCGGGATACTGATCGTGCAGATGAGCCGCCTTGTAACACAGCTGAATCACCTTCCCCCGCGAATCCTTCCCTTCGAGGGTCGTCAAGTCAATCATGCTCAGCGTCATCTTCAGAGCGGCGATCTTCGATTCCTTCTTGACACTTCGCTTGAAAAGGCGCGACACACGCTCCTCTGCTCCGATCTGATCGACGGGACGGGAATATTCCGCTATTTCTGAAACAGATATCATCCTGAGATACTTTCGCGTTACGTCATGGCCGGGTCGGCTGTGAAGACGTCGAGCTCACTCACTTTTCTAGCAAGCGAGAGTGCTTCATCCTCTGTGGGCGCCTCGGCATAAATTCTTACGATGGGTTCAGTATTTGAGCGGCGGATATGTACCCATCTGTCTGACCACTTCAGTTTTAGCCCGTCCACGAAGCTCGTCGCGGCGCCGTCGAATTGTTCCGCTATCCGCTGCCATGACTCCTCCGCCATGGATCCGTCAACCGTAACCTTCTCCTTCACCATGTGAAATTGCGGCAGCTGCCGGAAGATGGCAGTCAAAGGTTGCGACGTCCGCGCCATGCTGTCCAGAATTATGGCCGCCCCCACCAAAGAATCACGGCCGAGATGAACCTCTTTAAGGATAACACCACCATTTCCTTCACCACCAATGCGTGAGCCTGACTCTTTCATCATCTCAACCACGTTGATTTCTCCCACTGCCGATCTGTGAACTTCGGCGCCGTAACGTTCAGCAACTTTTTCAACGGCCATTGTCGTTGACAGGTTGGTCACAATCGGTTCTAAATCACCGGTGGTAGAAAGAAAGCCATCCAGCGCGAGGACCAATGTATACTCCTCACCGACAGGTTTTCCGTTCTCGTCGACCACTGCTAGCCTATCAGCGTCCGGATCGGTGGCGAAGCCGATATGACAATTTTCCTCTTGAACAAGTTGGGTCAGGCCAGAAAGATTTTCAGGCAGTGGTTCTGTCCCCCGGGTGAATTCACCCGACAGTTCGCAATTGATAGACACAACATCACAGCCAAGCCGTTTCAATAAGAGCGGTAGAGCTTCGGCCGCGGCGCCATTCACCGTATCCACCGCTACCTTATAGTTACAATCTTTGATCTTGTCAACATCCACCCAATCGATTCTGAGGACCCGCTGAATGTGTCGCCGGACCGCCTGGTCGAATCGGACATAATTACCGCTTTCACCAGCTGTTTCCCTCGCTCCCTGGTTTGCGAACCGCATCAGATCACCGAAGACATCCTCGTTCAGAAAACAGCCGTCCTGCGCAATAAACTTTAGTCCGTTCCACTCTTCGGGATTGTGACTGGCGGTGATCACCAGACCTCCCACCGCATCTGTATCTTCTACGGCAAACTGAACCGTAGGGGTGGGGCATATCCCGCAGTCGATAACATCTCTCCCCGATGTCAGGAGTGCCTCAATGACAGCAGAGGTGAGTTTGGATCCGGATGCGCGTGTGTCACGTCCAACGATGATTGCGCCTTCCCCGCACAGAGAATGGAAAGCTCCGACGTAGCGGCTGATCACCGATTCGTTAAAGTCTTGAGGGATAATTCCTCTGACGCCTGAAATAGTTTCGATCAACATTCCTTGTGCCTTACGACATACGGTACGAACCGTCTGAAATTAAGTTAATCAGACATAACTATACGGCAAAAAAAAATCCGGATCGAAAGAGACCCGGATCTTAATTGATAAAACTCTGGAGAAGGAGTCTTGAAACTCTAATAATACCTTCTCGGCTTTGGCTTACTCCGTTTCAGTTTCTTAGCTTTGCTCGGCTTGAGATAGAAAGACTTTCGCCTCACCTCTCTCAAAACACCGGCCTTTTCATACTTCTTCTTAAAGCGTCTGAGGGCGCGTTCCAGTTCTTCACCTTTATGAACGGTCACTTCGATCATTTAACACACCCCCCTCCTCTTTATCCAAGATAGTTTCTCAGCGCTTTACTGCGTGACTTGTGCCGCAAGCGTCTGATAGCTTTTTCCTTGATCTGCCTCACACGCTCCCGCGTAAGACAGAACTCTTCGCCGATTTCGTTGAGTGTCAAGGCGTAGTCACGATCAATCCCGAAGTACATTTTGATAACATCACTTTCCCTCTTTTTTAGAGAGTTTAGGCACATCCTGATCTCCTCTTTCAGGGAGTCGGACATAAGTCGGGTGTCAGGCGGTCTCTGCTTATTGTCTTCGATCACGTCCATGAGCGAATTCTTATCGCCGTCTCTGAACGGAGCGTTGAGCGAATGGTGCCGCCGGGAGATTCGAATGGCGTCCATCACTTCATCTCCGTGCATTTCCAACTGCTTGCCGATTTCTTCCTCATTGGGAGGACGTTCGTTTTCAGATTCCAGATGCTCCGCGGCTTTCGTGATTTTGCTGATGGTACCCACCCTGTTTAATGGCAGGCGGACAATTCTGGAGTGTTCAGCGAGAGCCTGAAGGATCGATTGCCTGATCCACCACACCGCGTAAGAGATAAACTTGAACCCCCGTGTTTCATCAAATCTTTCGGCAGCCTTGATCAGTCCGAGATTGCCTTCATTAATGAGATCGGTGAGTGGAAGACCTTGACCCTGATAATCTTTCGCTACCGAAACCACAAATCTGAGGTTTGCCTCTGTCAACTCCTGTAAAGCTTCATCATCGCCCTGCTTTACCCGCTGCGCGAGCTCAACTTCCCGAGCCGGTGGTAACGGCTCAAACTTGCCGATTTCTTCAAGATACCGGCTTAGACTTCTATTAGCATCAGTAGCCATTCAAGACCCTCCTATCGATGGTTAACGCGTTGAATTATTTCGTGCAAAGTAGGTAAATTTACTGCTCTCAGACGGATATTTCAAGAACTCGAGTGACTTCTTGTAAATGCGTTTTCTGTTGTGTTCGGGGAGGGGTTCACAGTCTCCATCAGGAGGGATCGAGAACAGGCTGAATCACCTCAGTGAGCGGGCCAGATTGATGAATTCCTCTACAGTGAGAGTTTCCGGTCTGCGACTGAGATCAATGTCGACCGTTCGATCTGAGACGTACTCGGCCAGCGAATTACGCAGCATCTTGCGCCGCTGTGAAAAAGAGTGCCGCACAATTTCGCGGAAAACGTTCATTGTCTCTCTTTCCTCTTCAAAACGACCGTGATGTTTCAGTGAAACGATAGCTGAGTCAACCTTAGGCTGCGGTACAAACACTTCCGGCGGTACGGCAAACTTATACTTTACATCCATGACTGCTCCTACCATCACCGTCAGACGCCCGTAACTCTTTGCTCCAGCAAGCGCAATCAGCCGATCGGCCACCTCCTTTTGCACCATGATGTGGATGTCCGTCCACCGCTGAGGTGATTCCAGTAACTTGAAGATGATGGGAGAAGTAATATTGTAAGGAATGTTCCCCATGACGCGGATACGACGACCTTCGAACAGGAGTCGAGTTAAGTCGAACTTGAGAAAATCTTGATTCAGAAAGGTACAGTTTCCGAGCTCACTGTTTTGTTGTAGACTGTGGCAGAGTTCCCTGTCAATTTCCACGCCGACGAGATCATTCACCAGTGGAGCCAGTAGTTCTGTAAGGGCGCCCCCGCCGGGACCTATTTCCAAAATGGAATCGGAAGGTTCGGGCGAAACGATACGTACAATCTTCTTGAGCAGATTTGTGTCGGTGAGAAAGTGCTGTCCCCAGCGCTTCTTCAGCTGATGCTTCACCGCGGAAGTCCGAAGAAACTACGCGCTGTAGATGTCGTTCCTTCGGCAACCAGATCTAGAGTCTCACCCCTGATTTCGGCAATCTTCAATGCAATGTGAGAAACATTCGCCGGCTCGTTGAGCTTTCCACGGTTGGGAACCGGAGCCAGAAAGGGGCAGTCCGTCTCCAGCATCACCGCCTCAAGGGGTACGCTTCGCAAGACATCTTTGGTGGTGTTCTTGCCAAACGTCACTATTCCTGTAAATGAGATTATCCCGCCGAGGTCAAGGACGGACCGCGCCATCTCCACATCGCTGGAAAAACAGTGAACGACAAATCGACTATGCCGTACGGCCGTAAGAACCTCAAGAACAGCTTCGTCAGCGTCGCGATTGTGTACAATCGCCGGCATTGCCAGTTCTGCCGCAAGATACAACTGTCTCTTGAAAACGTCTCTCTGGATTTCTTTGGGAGACAGATTACGGTAAAAATCGAGCCCCATTTCTCCAATGGACACAACTTTTGAATGCGATGCCAACTCCCTCAGTTGATCGAGATAGTCATCGGGTGCTTCTTTCGCATCGTGAGGATGGACTCCCACGGAGGCGAAGACCGACGAGAATTCTTCACTGATTTCAATGGACGTCCGCGACGAAGCAAGATCGGTGCCGACACAGATGATAGCTTCAACTCCCGCTTCATGTGCCCGATCAATAACATCTGGCAGTTGCGTTCTGAGGTCATCATAAGTGAGGTGGGCGTGCGTGTCGATGTACAATAGACTATTTACGAGATTCGGACGCCGGTACCCACCGAGGGATCGTCCACAGTGACAAGAATGATGGAATCATCCGAACTTGCCGCAAGGAGCATACCGTTGGATTCCACTCCCCTGATCTTGGCGGGTTCCAGATTTGTCACCACAACAATCATCTTTCCCACAAGGTCGTCCGCCGCATAGTGCTCCGCAATACCGGCTACTATCTGCCGCTCCTCATCGCCGATCTTGATCTGGATTTTCAACAGCTTATCAGCGCCTTCTACCTTCTCGGCCTGAAGCACTTGCGCCGTTTTCAGTTCAACTTTGGCGAAATCATTGATAGAGATAGTTTCGTCCGTCATCTGTTTCTCCTTAACAGCTTTATCTTCCTTTGATTTGTCTTCTCTTTCTTCAAGTTCAATCCGCGGGAACGGAAGTTCAAATTCTCCCAAGCGGGAACCGGGTTTCAACCCGCCCCATGAATCGTCAGAACTGTCCCCGTCCGCAATGCCGAGCATACTCAGAATACATGTCGTTCTAACCGGCATGATGGGAGACAGAAGCAGCAGCCCAATCCGGAGTCCCTCCGCAGCGTGATACAGCACCGTACCGGCCTGATCTCTATCCTTTTTTGCCAGCTTCCACGGTTGTCTGCGCTCCATATATTTGTTGATGGAGCGGATAAATTGCAGGATTTCTTCCACCGCTTCATTCACCTTCATCCGCAGAATAAGATCTTTGACAATCTCACCCATCCGGCCGCCATGTTTGCTCAGTTCTTTCTCAAATTCGCCGGCCGCTGCACCTTGTGGGATCCGGCCGTCGAAATGGCGCTGAATCAGGGTAGTAATTCTACCAACAAGATTCCCGAGATCGTTGGCAAGGTCACTGTTGTAGCGACGGACAAAGGCATCCACGGAAAAACTGGCGTCCTGTCCCAGCACCATATCTCTCATGAGGAAATAGCGGACAGGATCGACGCCGAATTCTTCAATCAGATCGAGCGGCCTCACTACGTTTCCCAGCGACTTCGACATCTTGAAATCTTCACTCAACCACCACCCGTGGGCGAAGATTGTTTGTGGCTGAGGGATATCAGCCGCAAAAAGCATAGTCGGCCAGTAAACGGCGTGCGTTGTCAGGATATCTTTGCCCACCAGATGATAGTTGACGGGCCACCACTTTTCAAACCGTTCCCCGTTTTCCAGCGCTCCAACGGCGGTCACATAGTTGATGAGGGCGTCGAACCATACGTAGGTCACATAGTCGCTGTCGAAGGGGATCTCGATTCCCCAAGACAGGCGGGACTTAGGCCGTGAAATACAGAGGTCGCCGAGAGGCTGTCGAAGGAATCCGAGCACCTCGTTCTTGCGGAATTCCGGCTGGATGAATTCGGGATGATCGTGGATATAATCAATCAACTGCTGCTGATACTTGCTCATCCTGAAGAAATAGTTCTTCTCCGTGATGACACTCAACTCCTTCTGGTGCTGCGGGCACTTTCCTCCCTCATCCAGTTCCTTCTCCGTATAAAACCGCTCACAGCCGACGCAATAGTAGCCGCCGTATTCATCGAAGTATATGTCTCCGTTATCATAAATCTTCTGTAGAATAGATTGCACAACCTGTTTGTGATCGTCATCAGTGGTGCGGATGAAGTAGTCGTTGCTGATATGTAGCTTCCGCCACAGTTCCTGAAAACGAACCACAGTCTCATCACAGTGCAATCTCGGTTCTACATCCCTCTCCGCTGCCGCCTGCGCCACTTTCTGTCCGTGTTCATCGGTACCGGTCAAAAAGAACGTCTCATCTCCCAGCCAGCGATGATAGCGCGACAGGACGTCAGCCAGAATGGTAGTGTAGGCGTGACCGATGTGGGGCTCATCGTTCACGTAATAGATGGGTGTTGTGATGTAGAACCTGTTCATCCTGACTCCCCATCCAAGTCGTCCTGAATATCCAGCAGTAGATTAATCAGCACCAAGTTCGGGTTGTAATTGCGCGAAAGAGAATCTGCACACGTTTCAAGCCTGGAGATAATGGCGGCATAATCCGCGGTCGGAAACTTATTCACAAATTCCCTTAACTCCCGTGCCGAATCTTGCAAAATAATCTCGGCCTGACCATTTAGTTTCTGGATATGCATGGCATCCCTGAACCAATGAACAAGAAGCTCCATATGGAAAGAGAAATCCTGCGTGTCAGCACGGTAAAGAGCGGAAAAATGCTTCAGAAAATTGTTCCAGTCATCGGCGGTTGCTGATGTTGTCCACCCAACCAGAGATTTCATTAGTCCCACTACTTCACTCAATTTTTCTTCTGCTAAAGTCCTCATCAGCCGGATACTCCCTTGACTGAGATGGGCAATCAATCGTACTTCACTGCTCTCCTTTTTCAATTCACCAGCGAGGTATGCCATCAACTCTTTCTCCGGAACCGGTGGAAAATACACTTCCTGGCATCTTGAACGGATCGTCTCGGAGAGGCGCTGAGGGAAGTCAGTCACGATGATAAAAGAGGTGTTATCTGGCGGTTCTTCGACTATCTTGAGGAGGGCGTTGGCCGATTCCCCCTGCTGAGTCATCAACTTATGCGCATCAAAGATGAGAATCATCTTGCGGCCGGCTTCCGACGCCTTGAGATAGATCTTCTCCCTTATCTCCCGTACCGAATTTATCAGAATTGTGTTGGCCCGCGGCAAATTAATCTTCAGGTAGGGTTCGCTCCCTTTCCTAACTGTGAGTTCACTCAGAAGTGTCATCATTTTGGTAGAGAGTGCCTTGAGAGGCGGGTCTTTCCTGGTAATTCTTTTGTTTGTTGGCAGGGGAACGACCAGCGAAAGGTTTGGATGCTGCAGTCCGCGGAACTTTGCGCAAGATGGACAGTTGCCGCAAGGCAGATCTTTCGGATCGCGGCAGTTGAGTAAAGAGGAGAACTGGATGGCAAACCCTTCCTTGCCTACTCCGGCCGGACCGTGAAAAAGGTAGGCCGAAGGGACACGATCGTTCTCAACGGCCGATAACAGCCGCTGCCATACAGTCTGTTGCCCGATCAATTTTTCAGCGGTCATGATTTTTTGAGCCAGCTCTCAGGATTCAACTTCTTCCTGTTACCCCAGATCTCAAAGTGAAGCTTTGCCCCATCCAGTGAGCCCGAATCTCCCACATGGGCAATGACCTCTAGAGCATCCACGTAACTGTTTTCTTCCACTTCCACATCTGTGATGTGCGTATAGACGGTATAGTAACCTCCACCGTGATCGATGATTATCGTATTGCCGTATCCGCGAATATAGGTGACGGTTGTAACAATTCCGTCAAATACTGATTTTACTTCACTGCCCTCGGTTCCCCGAATGTCGATTCCCGTATTCTCGGTTACCGTCTTGAGGGTAGGATTCTTGTGTGACCCGAATCTTGAAGTGATTCTACCTTTGACCGGCCAGGGAAGTTTACCCCGCAGTTTTGAGAAATCTGTAGTCACCAATACTGCTTTCTCCCGGCGGCGGCGCTCCAGTTCGGCGAGACGGGACTTCCTCTCTTTATCAAGCCTGGAGAGGATCGCCTCCAGCTCAGTGGCGGCATCCTGACGTTCTGTCAAAGCATGAGCCAGTTCGCGCTTGTCCCGCTTGAGACGATCCAGCTCCTTGCCTCGCATGCGGCGGCGCTTCTCCAGCCAATCCTTCCTTTTGGACTTCTCCGCATCGATCCGCTTCATATCCTTCAGCTCACTGTTGAGAGTGGTTCGTTTTTCCTGGATCTCCTTCAGGGTCGTCTTGATGCGAACAGATAATACCTTATCGTAATCGTTAATGATCTTCAGATACTTGGCCCTGTAGACCGCCTGGCTCCACGATTCGGCATCCAAAAGAACCTCAAAGTCTGACAATCGCCCTTTGCGATAGACATCTACCACACGACGGGCATATCGATCTTGAAGATCCGTGTATTCATTTTCTTTTGTCTCAATCTCCTTCTCAACCTCATGGATGGCTTTAACCTTCCTCTTTTCTTCAATTTTCAGGCGGTAGAGGAGATTTCTGATAAGCGAAATCTCCTCATCAAGTTCAGCTACTTTTTGAGCTGTACTCTTTGCTCTGGAGCCCGTTTCGGAGATCCTTTTCTCAAAATCCCGGATCTCATTCCTCAGTTTATCCAGCTCTTTAGTATGAAACTGGATGTCCTTATCGATATCTTCCGTCTGAGCGAGTACGAAGGAAGAAGAGACGATCAGTGCAAGTAAAACTGGCAATTTTGCTCTAACATTCACGGCGTGAAAATAGAAGCACCCTATGTGATTATCAATTCATTTCCGGTTCCCAGTTCCAATACTGGCGCATTAAGAACACATCTATTATCACCCCGTCCGATTCGAGTGTAGTGAATAAGCTTGACTAAGTTTTACCGTGTAGCTACTTTGCCAGCCACTAAACTATCATCTTCAAGGAGGCAGATATTGAAAAGCGCACTATGGCCTAATCTGTTCAAGGGTTGGGGTAAGACAGAAAGTGAGACTGTCTTGACTCTTAAGAATGTCCCCGTCTTCAAGGGATTCACGGACAAAGAGTTTGGCGAGTTGGAGCAGCTGATCCACCGCCGCACCTACAAACCGGACGAATATGTTTTCAAGAACCAGGCACCGGGAGAGGGAATGTACATCATCGTCTTCGGAGGTGTGAAAATTTCCATCGGCTTGAGATACAGCCAGGAGCAGGTACTGGCCGAGTTGAAGGCCGGCGATTTCTTCGGCGAACTGGCACTCCTGGGCGATGAGCCCAGATCGGCCTCCGCCATCGCCACGGA
>JASLRT010000031.1 GCA_030743815.1 Candidatus Neomarinimicrobiota bacterium
CCGCCAGACGAATTGCCGGACGCATATAGTCGGCGAAGACGAGGAACGTCCCCACATACGGCAGGATGCCGCCGTGGAGGGCAAGGCCGTTGGCGATGCTTGCCATGGCGTGCTCCCGGACGCCGAAGTGGACGTTTGGTCCCCAATCACCATCAACACCGAAAAACGTCTCTCCTTCCTGAATTGTCTTATTCGAAGGCGCCAGATCTGCCGAGCCACCCACCAGATTTCCCGCTCGCGAGGCGATGGCATTCAAGACTTTACCCGATGCGGCCCGGGTCGCCAGCGGTCCGTCCTCTTCACTAAAGGTGGGAATACTCTCGTCCCAGTTCGATGGCAGCTCACCGCTGACGGCAACGGAAAACTGTTGCGCCAGTTCAGAATGCCGTTTGCCATACTCTGAGAGTAGCTCTTCCCACGCCTGTTCAACTGCGATTCCCTTGTCTCTTGATTGTCGGCACTGTGCCAGCGCCTCATCGGGGACATGAAAGGGCGGCGCTAACGGCCATCCCAAAGCTTCCTTCGTGGCGATAGTGGCTTCGGGCCCGAGAGGTTCGCCGTGGGCGGAGGCGGTGTCCTGCTTGGGACTTCCGTAGCCGATGTGTGTCCGCACCATGATAAGCGACGGTTTTCCGCTCTCGGTCTGGGCGCTGCGGATAGCAAAATCGATGGCATCCAAATCATTCCCGTCCTCCACCCTTTCCACGTGCCAGCGGTACGCCTCAAACCGCTTCGCCACATCTTCAGTGAAAGCGAGGTCGGCGCTGCCGTCGATAGTGATCTTGTTGTCGTCATAAAGATAAATAAGCTTTCCGAGCTTCCACGTCCCGGCCAGAGACGCCGCCTCTGAAGCCACTCCTTCCATGAGGTCTCCGTCCGACACGATGGCGTAAGTAGTGTGATCTACCACCGGGAATCCATCCCGGTTGAACTTCTGCGCAAGAAACTTCTCCGCCATGGCCATCCCCACGCCGTTGGCGAAGCCTTGCCCTAAAGGACCGGTGGTGGTCTCAACGCCGGCGGTGAGGCCGTATTCAGGATGGCCCGGTGTTTTACTCCCCCACTGACGGAAGTTCTTGATCTCTTCCAAAGAAAGGTCGTAACCGAAGAGGTGGAGCAAACCGTACAGCAAGGCCGAGCCGTGCCCCGCCGAAAGGATGAACCTATCCCGGTTGAACCAGTGAGGATTCCGAGGATTGTGTTTCAGAAACCGATACCACAAGACGTAGGCCATAGGGGCCGCGCCAAGGGGCATGCCTGGGTGACCGGACTTCGCCGCCTCCACGGCGTCCACCGCGAGGAAGCGGAGGGTGTTGATGCTGAGGTTATCGATGCCTCTCATTGTCTTTTGTGGTAAGTCAAAGAATGCACGTTACACCCGGATCATGTCAGACGCGAGAATCAAGACGGAGAAAAAATTACCGCCCCGTTGAGAATATTCCAACGGATTGCCTACCCTGAACCTGTAAAGCAGCCACTGGAGTTCAGGCGGGGAGGGAAGAAATCTACCTCCGTCCGTTCAGCATCGTTTTCAGGAACTGTCCTGTATAGGAGCCTCTGATCTTGGCCACCTCCTCCGGCGTCCCTTCCGCCACCACCGTTCCACCGTCATCGCCGCCCTCAGGACCGAGGTCAATAATCCAGTCCGCAGTCTTGATAACGTCGAGATTGTGCTCGATAACGATGACCGTGTTCCCCTTTTCCACCAGCCGGTTAAGGACATCCAGCAACATGCGTACGTCTTCGAAGTGCAGGCCAGTGGTGGGCTCATCGAGGATGTACATGGTTCGGCCGGTGCCAATCTTTGATAACTCAGACGATAGTTTGACGCGCTGGGCCTCGCCGCCGGAGAGGGTCGTCGCCTGCTGTCCCAGCCGGATGTAGCCCAGACCCACATCCTGAAGGGTCTCCAATCTGCGCTTAACCTGAGGAATATTCTTGAAGAATAACAACGCCTCATCCACCGACATGCTGAGAACGTCCGCTATTGTTTTTCCCTTGTAACCGATCTCCAGTGTCTCACGGTTATAACGCAACCCGGCGCACTCCTCACACTGAACATAAACATCCGGCAAAAAGTGCATCTCTATCTTGATGATCCCGTCACCCCGGCACGCCTCACAGCGGCCGCCTTTTACATTGAAAGAAAACCGCCCCGGCTTGTATCCGCGAATCTTCGATTCCGGTAGCCTCGCAAAGAGGTCCCGGATGTGGGTGAACAGACCTGTGTAAGTGGCGGGATTGGACCGGGGCGTCCTGCCGATGGGCGACTGGTCAATGTCGATGACCTTGTCGAGGTACGCCATCCCCTCGACAGCATCATACCGCAGCGGATAGGCGCGCTTGCCGTGGAGTTCCCTCCCCAGGATGGGGTAGAGCGTCTCGTTCACTAAGGAGCTTTTGCCCGAACCTGACACACCTGTGACGCAGATGAGCTTCCCCAGTGGAAAGGAGATATCGATAGATTTGAGATTATTGCCTTGTGCCCCTAACAGGTTGAAGGTCTTGCCCGAACCGTTACGGCGCTCCGGCGGCATCTCGATCTTGCGCTTGCCAGAAAGATAGAGTCCCGTGATGGAATCATCACTCCTCTCAAGCTTCTCTGGAGTGCCTGTAAATATCACCTCACCTCCCGCCTCGCCGGCACCGGGACCGAGGTCTACCACGTGATCAGCAGACTCAATCGTCTCCCGGTCATGTTCCACCACCAGCACCGTGTTACCCAGATTCTTCAGCTTCTCCAGCGTGGCGATAAGGCGCTTGTTGTCCCGCTGATGGAGACCGATGGACGGCTCATCCAGAATGTAGAGTACACCCACAAGCTGAGCTCCGATCTGAGTGGCGAGCCTGATACGCTGTGCCTCTCCACCTGACAGCGAGGCCGCACCCCGGTCCAGTGTCAAGTAGTCCAAGCCAACATTGATGAGAAACTGCAACCTTTCTTTAACTTCCTTCAGAACCTGCTTGGCTACCTTCTTCTGGGTTGCGGTCAATTTGACTGTTTCAAAGAATTGAGCCACCTCCTTGATGGACTGTTTAGATAGATCACCAATAGTCAGTTCTCCAAGGCGGACGGCGAGACTCTCCTCCCGTAACCTTGCTCCGTTACACAGCGGGCAAGGCTGCATACTCATGAACTGTTCGATCCACTCGCGGACACCTGCCGATTTTGTCTGCGTGTAGCGCCGCTCGAGATTGTGGGTGACGCCTTCAAATCCACCAGACCACTCACCCGAAAAGCGGTCGGATCGATAGTGCATCTTCACCTTATCCTTGCCCGTTCCCCACAAGAGTGCTTCTCTCGCTCGGGACGGCAGTTTGTGCCACGGCGTCGTGAAGTTAAATCCGTAATGGGATGCCAGACTCTTCAATACGGCGCTGTACCAGCTCCCTCTCGGCTGCTCTCCAAGCGGCGCCACAGCGCCCTGCACCAGCGATTTTCTTTTGTCCGGCACCACCAGATCAGGGTCAATCTCCATGCGTGAGCCGAGACCGTCACACGACCGGCAGGCGCCGTAGGGTGAATTGAATGAGAACATCCGCGGTGACAGCTCTTCCATGCTGATCTCGCACTTTGGACAGGCAAACTTTTCGCTAAAAATGTGTTCCTCTTTAGGAAATTTGTTGATGATGACGAGCCCTGAACCAATCTTGAGGGCCAGCTCCACCGACTCAGTCAGACGCTCCTTGCCGAATGATCCTTTGGACATATCACTTTCCAGCACTATTCTGTCCACAACCACCTCAATGCTATGTTTCTTGTTCTTGTGCAGGATGATGCGCTTAGAAAGATCCCTGATCCGTCCATCCACGCGGACACGTATAAAACCTTCCCGGGCAATTTCCCTGAACACTTCCTTAAACTGTCCCTTGCGACCCCGGACAACTGGTGCCAGCACCTGAAGCCTCGACCCCTTAGGAAACTTCAACACGGCATCAACGATTTGCTGCACTGTCTGCCGCTGGATGGGATCACCGCATTTCCAGCAGTAGGGCGTTCCCACGCGGGCATAAAGAAGGCGGAGATAATCGTGAATTTCTGTAACCGTCCCTACGGTGGAGCGAGGATTCCTCGAGGCCGCCTTCTGTTCGATTGAGATGGCTGGAGATAGCCCCTCAATGTAGTCCACATCGGGCTTCTCCATGAGACTGAGAAACTGGCGTGCGTAGGCGGAAAGGGATTCCACGTAACGGCGCTGTCCCTCCGCGTATATGGTATCGAAGGCAAGAGATGATTTCCCCGAGCCTGACAGACCGGTAACCACCACCAGTTGATTGCGCGGGATCTCAACCTTAATATTTTTAAGATTGTGCTCGCGGGCACCGCGAACAACAATATTTTCCGTAGGAGCCGCCATTTTAAACCATCAGGAAAGTTATTTCTACTCTGGAATGTTTCAAAAAGGAATCTGGAGAATTCCTGTTACAAAAGACACGGGGCTCATCCTTCCATGAGAGGCCCCGCGACACAGACTGCCGGTGATGGATTACGCCACCACTACGGATTCAGACTTTCTTCACTCTCTCCGCCTGACTGGCGTAACCTCCAGCTCAACTTCTTCGCCGTCGCGCCTCACTACGACAGGAACTGCCTTATCCGGTTTAAGCTCCTGAAGGGCGTACATATAGTCGTAAATACTTTGCACCTCTTTGCCCCCCAGCATGATGATGATATCATCAGCTTGCAGTCCTCCTTTATCGGCCGGGCTCCCTTCTCTCACGCCAGAAAGCAGCATTCCATCAACATCCGTGCCGGCATAGTCCGGGATAGTCCCCAGGGATACAGCGAATCCTCCGCGGGTCGGCTGTTCCTGTTTCACTTTCACGAAATCCGGCCGGGTCGGCTCACTGGCCAGTTCCCCGATAAGCTCGGCCGCCAGTCGGACAATTCTTTCTTCACCAGCTACATTGATGAACTCCCAGTCATCGGACGGCCGGTGATAATTCTCATGCGTTCCGGTGAAGAGGAACAGGACAGGAATATCCTTGAGATAGAACGACTGATGGTCGCTCGATCCGTAGCCCGCATCGTCAAACTTGGGTGAAAGATTAAACTGTCCTGTCTTTTGCGCCACCATCTCCTTCCAGACGGAAGAGGTGCCCGCACCGCCGACCACCAGTGTCGTATCTTTCAGCCGGCCTATCATGTCCATGTTGATCATCGCCACTACATTTTCCAGCACGAAAGGAGGATCGTCCACCAGTGCCGCAGATCCCAGAAGACCCAGCTCTTCCGCCCCAAAAGCAATGAAAATGATGCTCCGTTTCTGAGGATGTTCACTGAACCACTGTGCCAGTTCGAGAAGGCCCGCCGTGCCGGATGCATTGTCATCAGCTCCATTGTGAACGGCTACCGTGTCAGGAGCAAGGGAACCTTCTCCTCCCCAGCCGAGATGATCGTAATGGGCGCCTACCACGACATACTCGTTGGCCAGATCAGGATCGATCCCTGCCACAACGCCCACGAGGTTGACAGATTGTGCCGCCACTTTTTCTACTGACGCCGCCATCTGGACGGATGCAGGGATATCGAACGAAAATGGCGTCTGATCCTTATTGATTCTCTTCTGAACCTCTGCCAAGTCGTGCCCCGCCAGACTGATCAATTCTCCGGCCCGCCTTTGGGTAATCATCACCACAGGAATTCCGGAATCAGCGAAACTCTGATCGTAGCGCAGTTTCATGAGATAGTCTTCATCTGGGTCATCTTCCGGGCCGGTGACAAAGATAATGGCTGAGGCACCGTTTTCTCTTGCGGTCATCGCCTTATAACGAAGTGCAGCGAAACGACTGAAATCACCGTGTGGATTCGTCCCGTCGGGGGAGTGACGTAGTATTACCACTACCTTACCGTTGATGTCGATGCCATCATAATCGTGGTAGTCCGGTTTATCCGAGTCTATCCCGTAACCGGCGAAGACGAGTCTGCCCTCAGCCGATTCGGAGGCGGAAAACCCCACGGGTCGGTAGTCCTTGTGAAGCTTAAGATTGTATGTGCCATCAACGGATTCCACCTCAAGACGATTTCGCCTTCCCAGCTTGACCCCTGAGATGAATTCAAATGAATGACGAAAGGAACGAGGGGAATCTCCCATCGGTCTGAGACCATAAGAGCGAAACTCCCGTGTGATATAGCGGGCGGTCTTTTTGTCACCTCTAGTCCCCGCTCTGCGGCCTTCCAGTTTGTTGGAAGCCAAGTATTTCACATGCTTCAGTATCTCTTCTGCTGTGATTTCTGTTTCGCCGATGGTGCCCCATGCCGCTCCAGCGAGCGTACATCCAGACAGCACCAATAGAACACTTCTATACAGTTTCATCAGTTTCTCCGGCTTTACTTACGGCTTTGTGCATCAATTCAGGATAGTTAGATATGATTCCGTCTGCCCCTTTTCGCAGCAGCCATTCCATAGCTGGCTGACTGTTCACAGTCCACGCGTTGATTTTCATCCCTTTACGGTTGGTAAATGTCAGTGTATAATCATCCAACAAGTGCGCTTCCAGATTAAGCATGTCTGGATGAACGAGGTTGATGAATCTCGGCTTTCGCAGAATCTTCGGTACAGTGTTATCGTCCGTCCAAATATATGCGGTTGGAACACGACTATTCAACCTCTTCATCCAGCCAATTACCAGCGGATGAAAACTTGAGACCATTACCCGCCCATACAGGTTTCTGCGCTGAATGATGTCAGCCACGTATCTGACGGTTCCAAGATCCAGCGCCCCAGCAGCTTTAATCTCTATGTTCAGCAGAACATCATCCGGGACGGCTTCAACAGCCTCCTCCAGTAACGGTATCTTTGAGGGGGAGAACTGAGGGAACTTTTTCCCGGCATCAATCCTCCTTAGTTCATCGAGAGTCATTTCATGGATATATCCGAAGCCGTCCGTCTCCCGCTCCAGATCGTGATTGTGGGAACAGACAACGAATCCATCTTTCGTGGTCACCACATCCATCTCGATAGCTTTGAGTCCTACTCTTACTGCCTGTTTATAAGATGGTAACGTGTTTTCCGGTGCATTCTTCGGTGAGCCACGATGGCCCATCTTGAGTGGACCGTTGGCGTAGAAATGACTCACATCCATCGGTTGCCAGAAGAAGAGGTGTTTGATCACCACAGCAGTGATAAAGATGATAATGAGCGCTACCGAAGCCACGGTTCTTCTTACTGTACCGGATTAATTACCAAATGACGTAATCCCATATCCCTCACCTGCTCGTCACCGTAATAAGTTGTTCGATATTGGCCGTTGATGTAAAGCTCTGCCTGATCGGCGTAGTGAGGACTCTTGGGTAGTCCCGACTGGCCTGTGGGGAGAATAAACCGTGTCCTGTCAAAATTTGAAAAATCGACGATGCGGCGGAAGGAAGCCCCCACAATCTGATCAAAGGGCGCTGACATTTTGTACTCACCGTTGTTGATCGTAGTGCTGGAGCCGCCGCTGGGGAACGGTCCGACGTTGAAATCGAACAGTCCATCAAGAAATCCGCTTATATTGCCGATGGTATGAGGGTGCGAAAGTGTATGAATTTTGCCCCACGCCCAGCTGTGCGGAGATGGGCCCAGCAGACTTTCCACTTCTCGCACGCCTTCTTCTAATGACTGCCGCAGTATTTCATTCAGCAATTCCTCGTGACCCGTCGTCTCCACGTTGTCCACCCAAGATGAGCCTCCACGCTCCAGAACAGTTTTCAGATTACGCATGGAAAGACTCCAGTTGCCGGCAGCCCCCACGGGGCCGATCCACCCCGTGAAAAAGCGATCACCCATGAGAGACATTTCATCGGCATAGATATTTTCCATAAGTTTCAACTGCGCACAGCTGAATAGGGTGGCGGCCGTAGACTCGATATCAAAACTTCCATCCCAATCTCTCAGCAATTCTATAGCGTGGTTGAGATTAGTATCGTTACCAAGAGATTCTGCCTGGTAGGCACCGACAAAGTGCTGCGCTGTCTCTCGCGCGTAAGGTGAGACTACATCCAGTTGTGTCCCAGCCACATCGTCCGGTGATATCTTATCCAGGCTCCCCAACCGTTCAGCGATCCGCTCATAGCGGGACGGATGTATCCAGAGATTCGAGACATAATAGCTGTCGTTGCTGATGGTCTGGTGATTAGCCGTAATGATCAGCCCGTCCGGTGGGTTAAACTTATAGGGAAGTTCCTCATACGGTACGAATCCTTGCCAGTCCCATTCTGACGATTCGCCCGGCAGAGGAACCAGCGCTTCGGCTCCCTTCCGCGTGGGGATCCACACCATAGGCCGCCAGCCAATATTCCCTTCCACATCAGCATAGACTACATTCTGGCCCGGCGCCGCAAAGGTCTTCGTCGCCTCTGTGAACTCATCCCAGTTCGACATCAGATTGAGCTTCATGAGCGCCGTAATTTCATCAGTTACTTCATGGCCTACCCAGCGGAAAGCAAGCACTTGAGGACTTTCCTTCAACAGATAGTGGATATCTGAAATGATTGGGCCGTGATGGGTCTGCCGGATAACAATAGTGGTGTCGGCTGCGCCTTTTACTGCAATCGTCTCTTTCCTCCCTTCGATATCCCTCCATTCACCGTCATACAGATATTGGTTCGGATCCTGGGGATTGATGGTCTCCAGATAGAAATCGACATCGTCTGTCATTAGATTGGTAAATCCCCAGGCACAAGAATTATTCTGCCCCAAGACCACCAGCGGAATCCCGGTAAGGCAGGCGCCGCTTACGTTGAACCGTCCGCCCACCAGATGCATCTCGTACCATTTGGCCGGCTGTGAAAACTCAAGGTGTGGATCATTTGCCAGAATGGGCTTTCCAGAAACCGTCCGCTCGCCGCCAATCACCCAATTGTTGGAACCGAGGTGTCCCCCACGCATCCCATTCAGTTTTCGAATTCCAGCATCTGCAACGGACATCATCTCCCACAAGGAACGAAAATCGAATGCCGATGGAGGAAGTGCATCACTAGCTTCATCAGACACAAACGGCCGCAGCTCCTTCATTTTGTCATCACCGAACATGTAGCGTATCTGTCCGTAGAGAATCTCCGGATACCACGACTGATTCAAGAAGTATGCCATAAGCTTGCCGTAGCCTGTGGCGTGCTTCGCTTCCCAGCGGATGGGCTTTATTCCTAGAAGTTTGAATTCAACTGGCAGATCAGAGCCGACATCATCAATGTATCGATTGACGCCAGCAACACTGGCATCCACAAGATCGCGCGTCTGCGGCGCCATATTCTCAACCGCAAGTTTTGCAGCCTTTGCAATCCCCCACGTGCGCAGGAAGATATCATTCTCCAGCTGGCTCTTGCCGAATAGCTCAGAAAGTCTCCCCTCCACGGTGGCGGCGGTGACAGTCATCTGGAAGAGCCGCTCCCGGGCCATAATATAGCCGGCGGCAAAGAACAGATCCTGTTCATTGGCAGCATAAATGTGGGGGACAGCATATTCATCGAAGAAGACTTCAACCGGTTCCTGCAGTCCTTTCAGCGTCAGTTCTCCTTCATATTCCGGCAGAGGGTAGTCAAGATAAAGCCGCGCAAATACCAGCATTATCACAACAATGACAAGAAGAATCAGGCCGGTTCTCTTCACCAGTTTCATTCTATACTTCCCTGTCGATTGCTTGCACCATGGCAATTCCGTAATCTACTGTCCGTTCTATAACAGGCCACTCAATATTCTCAATTGTATCAGTATACCAGTGCCAATTGGGAATCCGGTTGTTCTCATCCAAGGCGATGAAGGTCATTGTCTTCACCTTCTGTTGCAGAAGCGCCAGCGCATCGAAGTAGGCGAGTGTATAGCGCAACGGCTTTACATCGGAAAAACGGCTTTCAGCCACACTCGCCGCTTTAGCCACCAGCTCCGGGTCATAATGATGGAACAGGATCATTCCTTCGCCAACACAATAGCGGAGATTACCTGAACCGACATTGTCAAAGTTCAGGACATAGGTATTCTCAAGATCAAGATCGTCCCCGTAGCGCTTCACGAATCCTCTGGCGCCGTACATCCCCTCTTCCTCGCAACCTGTGGCAATGATCCGGATGTTGCTGTTCTGCAATGGATGATCCGCGAAGTGCTTGGCCAAGGCGAGAATAGCGGTAACGCCGCTCCCGTTATCATTGGCGCCATTCACATGTCTGTGGAATAATTCACGATGGAACAGCATGAGGATACTTCCGCCCAGATAAGCAGCCATGATCCACGCTGCCACTTTGAGCCAGACGCCCCCTTCTACAAATTCGCCGAGAACGGCTACCGCGGGAGAAGCGAACACGAGTATTGTATTGATAATAAAAGACTGACGGAAGTTTTTTACCATGGCAGGATGATAAAGGTGCGAGGCCCGCGCCGAATCGTAATGGGCCATGAGGTAGATGGTCTTTTTCTTGTCAGACTTTCCCCTCTCACCCATCACATTTTGAGACGGCTTCTTCGGGATCAACATGCCGGTGAGAGTTGTACGGCCGTCGAAATAGCGGAAGAAAGACCAAGCACCCAGCAGGCACAAAACTGCTCCTATGATCGGTTCAGCCGGTGCAACGATCAGACCCGCCGTCACCATCGAGGCAAAGATAATGATTTCCCACGCGTAGGTGGGCGGAGACATGAAAGGGTCCACGTGAACACCATATCCAAATTCTTTCAGCCTCGCTTCTATGAATCCGGCTGCTGTCCGTTCGTTGTCTGTGGTAGCGCCCCGGTGCGGAAGGGAGACTAGCTCGGTAAGAAGTTCCTTGATGAGTTCCATATGAGGATTCTCTTAGTTGAAGGTGGCAAAATATAGAAAGGATAGGGGGAAGGGACAATAAAGGAGCTTTCAGCTTTACCTCAGAGACCTTTTCATCCCGCCGTGCTGAAAGGTAATTCCGTCATTTGTAATCATAGACAACTTTTCCACCGTCACCAGCGTGTGACCGAAGTCGTCCTCCACCTTTCCCGTAATGATATAAGGCCCGCGACTGCGAATGAGGCAGCTGTATTTCCGATAGGCTTTTGGGAACAGCACCGCCTCGTACGTGCCAGTGAGGTCTTCGCATGAGAGTAATTGCATCATCTCCCCCGGTTTGGTTTTTGTGCGGCGGGTGGTAACCATCCACCCCACCAAGGTAACATTCTGGCCAATCTGCTTGTGGATCTCCCGGGCGTAAACGAACGGACCCACCTTTGCCACATGTTCCCGAAGCGCTCCCCTCCAGATCCACAACGGATGCTTCTCTACGGTCAGTTCCATCAGCTCCAGTTCATCCCGGAGTTTCTTCTCCAAGGGATAGTCCACCATGGGAACCGGATCTGACCGTACTTTCACCACATCGGGAAACATCCCCTCCTCGCTGTGCTTAGTGTTATCATAAAACAGTCTCAGCCGCCAGAGATGCTGGGGGCGGGTGTATCCAAATGAATCAAAGGCGCCGCACCGGATGAGAGTTTCCGCCTCCCGGTAAGCCGGCTTCACGCGGATGCAGAAGTCCTCTAACGATTCGAAAATGCGTTCGTCCCGTTTCTCCAGCAACTCTGTGAGCATCGCCTGTGTGAGTCCCTTCACCTGAAGAAGGCCGATCCGGAGCCACGGTGGTGCCACATCCTCTGCCGTAAAGTGTAGCTCTGTCTTATTCACATCCGGTGGCTGAATGGTAATGCCCAGCCGGCGAGCCTCCTCCAGATAACATGACGTATGATAGAAGCCGCCGTAGTTAGACATGGTCACCGCCAGGAACTCCGCCGGTGAGTGCGCTTTCAGCCAGGCCGACTGCATCGAAATCACTGAATAGGCCGCCGAGTGAGCCTTGCAGAAAGCGTAGCCGGAAAAGGCTTCCATCTGCCGCCAGATCTCCAGCGCCGCCTCCACATTCACCCCCAGCTTCACCGCATCCCGGATAAAGCGGTCGCGGTGCTTCATGAACGGCTCCTCCACCCGTTTGCCGCTCATGGAGCGGCGCAGCTTATCCGACGTCGCCAGACTCCAGCCCGCAACGGCCTGCGCCACCTTGATCACATCCTCCTGATAGAGCATGACGCCGTAGGTTTCCTTCAGCAGTTCCGTCAGGGCGGGATGTACGGTCTCCACTGCTTCTTTGCCGTGGTGGCGTTTCACGAAATGCCGCAACATCCCAGAATCGGCGGGGCCGGGACGGATGACCGAACTGGCGGCTGTGATCATCTCGAAGGAATCGACTCTCAGTTTTTTCAGCAGTCCCCGCATCCCCGGCGACTCAATCTGAAACACCCCCATGGTTTGCCCCGACCGTATCAGCGCTTTCGTCCTGTCATCCATTCGAGGCATGGTGTGAGGGTCAAAGTTGACGCCGTATTTCCTCTTCAGCATCTCCGCCATCTCCGCCACTACCGTGAGGGACCGCTGTCCCAGAAGATCGATCTTCACCAGTCCCATCTTCTCCACACCGTGCATGTCGAACTGAGTCACCACGGGCCCTTTGGCGGAGGGTTGGAGCGGAACGAACTTGGTAATCTTGTCCGGTGCAATCACAATCCCGCCGCAGTGAATCCCCATATGTCGCGGACGATCCATCAGCTTGCGAGCCAACTCAAAAATCTCCCTGTAGCGCGAATCTTCTCCCTTTTCCCCAGTTCTTCGATTCTCTGGTCCCTCCGGTTCATACCGTAACGGCAGTTCTCGCACCACCCGATTGATCTCCCGCTCGGAGAGACCTACGGCCCGCGCCACGTCCCGAACCGCCCCCCGCATCCGGTAAGTGTTGAACGTAGAAATCATGGCGACACGCTCCTTCCCATACCGCTCATAGACATACTCGATCACCTCATCCCGCCGCTTCCAGCAGAGGTCCACGTCGATGTCAGGCGGCTCCTCCCGATCGGGATTGAGAAAGCGCTCGAAGATGAGATTGTGCTCCATGGGATCCACCGGCGTAATGCTTAAGAGATACGACACCATACTGCCAGCCGCCGAACCGCGTCCCACCGTAGCAATGCCCCGCTTATTTGCCCACTGAACAATATCCCACACGATGAGGAAGTAGTCGGCATAACCCATCTCTATAATGATGTCCAGTTCATACGTGAGCCGCTTCAGAACTTCCGTGGTGATGGGGTCGTACCTCTTCGGCAGCGCCCCGTGGCACACCTTCACCAATAAGTCCGCGGAGGCGTTACTCATTTGTCACAAGCAGACAGGATGATCCGCCAAAACCCCCGTCAAAGACTGAGGGGCAGGTGTCCCACAAGGGGCGGACAGGCAGAACAAACATGAACCATCCCATAACTGAGGGATTACCCCGTTAATCTTGTTCATCCTTTTAAAAATGTTTCTGAGGCTTAAATTCCCACCATGAAAATTGCCGTAAGCACCGATGAGCGAACGAGTCTCGTAAACACCATCTTGAAGGATCTCGGAGAACGGGGCCACGAGGTGATCTATTTCGGGCCGGAGGGAGACGATTCAGTTGACTGGCCCGAAGTAACCCATCAGGCGGCGACCTTAGTGACCGGTGGGGGAGCCGATGAAGGTATTGTCATGTGCTGGACCGGCACCGGCGCTTCCATCGCCGCTAATAAAGTTAACGGCATTCGGGCCGCCCTCTGCTACGACGCCGAAACAGCCAAAGGGGCCCGCACCTGGAATCACGCCAACGTCCTCGCCCTGAGCCTCCGCGCTACCTCCGAACCACTGGTGAAAGAAATTCTCGACGCGTGGTTCGATACGCCGTACAGTGACGACGAGTGGAACCTGAAGCAGATCGAGCGTATCAGGAAGCTGGAGCAGGAACAGTCCGAAGACCCTGGCGCATGAGCCGGGGATCAGCTTCAAGCTGATAACAACCGCGTCATGATTGTGCTCATCGCCTTCCTGATTCCCACCATCAATGTATTGTGTGTGTCGGTTCTGGCTGTCTACGGCATCGTCAGCTTTTATCCTCGCCCGGCAGATGGGCAGTGACGCCGATCTTATGGCGTTGATTATCTCCTTTCAGACATTGGCGGCCATGGTGTCACTGCCGCTGCTTCTGCTGACGCAAATATAGGAGGGTTAGCGCACTATTTAATAGCGCCAGCTTCTGAGGTCAGCTCCGGGCGGTGCCGTTTTTTCCATCCGTTCTACTGCCTCAGGAATAAACATCTGATTGTACCGCAGCCGGGATAGGGCGTTGGGGTGGGTGTGGTCGCCGTTCCAGCAGTGCTCCGCACGATCACCGTAATCAACCTCACCGTTGTAATACGGGTTTGTGGTCCCTTCGAGAAATTCTTCCATGAGGTAGACAGCATTGTTCAAATAATAGTTATCCATATCTCCGCAGTAAACGTGGATTTTCCCCTTCAGCTTGTGACCGATCTCTCCCCAGTCCCGTTCCAGCACGTAACGAAGATCGTAGTTCTCCCGCCAGTAGTCGGCCACTTTCTTATCAATCTCTCCCGTATATTTGTCCCAGATCGGCTTAGGATAGCCGTCCGGCCCCATGGGACTGTACACCGCTTGCCAGATATCCCACTGATCGCCTGAGCGACTGTTAGTTCCGATAGCCAGCTCCATGTGGTTCATCTGCTCTACAGTAGCGTTCACTTCACCCAGATAATTCCTGTGGGCCGGCGTCGCCACCTGTTTGAATGAGCCACTTCTGTAATAGGCATTCTCGTCTTCATAGATATTTACCAGGCAATACGCCCGGAAATCAATAGGATCGGGGCACGCCGCAAAACAGCCGTTATACTCATCGGGATAGAACACCTGCACTGCCAGCGCTTCCCAGCCGCCGGTGGAACCACCGTAGAGGAACCTCGCCCACCCTTCGCCGATGCCGCGGAACTTCTCTTCGATGTAAGGAATCAACTCGTAGGTGATGGCGTCACCGTAGGGGCCAAGGTTGGCGGAATTGACAGCATAGGAATCGTCATAGTACGGATTCTGATGCTGAATCTCAATCACCAGTACCCGCGGAAAGTCGGGGCTCGTCCAGTCTTCGTAAAGTTGATATTCATGCTCCTGAACAGTACGGTTGTACCCTTCCCAGTCAAAGCGGGCGCTGTACTGAGGCTCCAGATCGGGATCGGGCGGATCTGTCCGGAAGCCGCCGAAATCGTGAGGGTAGTGACCATGAAAAATCATGAGCGGGTATTTCGCCTCGGAATGTTCGTCAAAGCCTTCCGGCAACAGGACATGCGCGCCGAGGTATATGGGGCGGTCCCAGAACTCCGTCAGCAGCTTGCTCTGAATCCTGACATGTTTGATATATTCGGTATCCTCCGGCGGCTCAATCGGCGGGATTACCTGGTCAAGTGTAATGTTCACCGTCTTTTTCTTGCCCGGATCCAAAAACATTTTCTGGGGCTTGGAATAGAGATTCCCCGGAGAACGGTTCCATCTTTGTCCCTCTCCGTTGTCCACGGGAAGTTTGACGGTGTGCCCCGTCTTCAGGTTGAACGTCTCATAAGTATGCAACAGCCCCTGCACCCAATACTCCCCAGCCGGGATATTATCCAACGATTCGATGGGATAGCCAAAGACAGTACTGTCAATCACGACCCCTTTCTTCGGCTGGGGGCCCATAGCATCGACACCGTAGACAAGACCCGTATTAGCGTGATAAGTAATCTGAAATCTCGGCTCCTTTGCGCCATCTTTCGCCAGCAGAAGCAGGACGCGCCCTTCCATCAGTTTCCCATCTCTCTCCTGTGGATAATCGATTACAAACCGCAGTTTGCCGGCAGAAAGCAGTCCGGTGGTGAGCGAAAGAGTTAGAAGAATTGATGTTATTCTACGCATGTTTTCCCCTCTTTGAATCTCACGCCGCGGCAGAAAAACTTACCGCGGCAGCTCTTTCGGCATATCCGCCACCACATAAGCCATGACGGCCATGGCGGCGACGCAGAGGTTCATCTCATGGGGATCGAGCTTGTCCATGGTGTCGGCGTTGGTGTGGTGGTACCAGAAATAGTTAGAACCGTCCACATTCAGGCCCATCCCCGGCACACCCTCTTTCATGATGGGACCGATGTCAGCGCCACCGCCCTTTTCCTTGATTTCACCGGCGCCGATGGGTTGCAGAAGTTGAGCAATTTTACGTATGATTGAAAGAGCCTCGGGTGACCCCGAAAATCCAAAACCTTCAGGCTTGAACACGCCGGCATCCGACTCCATGGCAAGAATGTGATTATCTAATTCCTCTCTGTGTGCGTCGCGATAGCCGTTGCCGCCCCGGAGACCGTTCTCTTCGTTTGTCCACAGCACTACCCGCACCGTCCGGCGCGGGCGCAGACCGAGGTCTTGCATCAGCTTCACCGCCTGCCACGCCGCAACGCAGCCGCCACCGTCATCCATGGCCCCCTGACCTACATCCCACGAATCGATATGACCTCCAAGGACAACTATCTCTTCGGGCTTCTCCCGTCCCACCAGCTCCGCCACTACATTGCGGGAAGGGACATCGTCCTCGAAATGGGCCTCCATGTAAAGGGTCACCACGATCCGTTCGCCACGCTTTGCCGTCCGTCCCAGCATCGCCGCATCTTCCACTGTAATGGCAGCGTGGGGAATCTTGGGTACATCCTCTTCGTAGCTCATCCCGCCGGTGTGAGGCGTATTCATGGAGAACGGCCCCACAGAACGAATCAGACTCGCCACTCCTCCGGCCTTGGCCGCGGCACTGGCACCGGCATAGCGGTAACGGACAGTCTCACCGTAGTTAGTAAACGGCACGTTGAACAGAACGATCTTGCCCTCGGCTTCATCCGCCCTCTTTTCCAGCTCCTCAAAACTTCCTACCACCAAAACTTCAGCCGTGATACCCTCCGCGGGCGTCGCTACACTGCCACCGAGGCCGAGCATGGCTAACTCCTTTTTCCATGGTGCCTCCAGCCGAGCCCACTCATTCCCGCGCACCCATCGGGGAATCATCACTTCCTCGCCGCGGACATTCTCAAAGCCATCTTGTCTCATCTCTTCAAGAATCCAGTCGATGGCATCTTCCAGATTCTTTGTTCCGCTGAAGCGGGGACCGAAACTGTCTGTCAGTTCGGCGAGGCGGTTATAGGCAAAACTGTCGGCAAGGGCGGCGGAGATGAGTTGAACTGCTGCCGCTTGATACACTGATGAAACAGGCGTAGCGCCAGTACCTTCCCGGCGCAACCCCGGCGAAGCGGCACAGCCCAAGAGGTACAGCACAAGAAGGCCGACTGTCAACTTTGGAATGGTGCTATACGCGCGTTTGATCATAATCTCCCCGCGGAATGCTTAATTAATGATCTGGTGTGAGTTGGGATATTGAGGGGAGATTCTTAAACAGGCAAGAGGAATTTGTTCTCTAAATGAACGCTCGCCTTTTTATAAGTCCCTCTCTCACCCATCACAGAAGGAATCAACAGGTGATACCATCGATCAACAATGCATCTTCTCAGATGCATGTTGGGAAGATTACCTTCTCTATCTATGCGTCGTAGTACAGATAAAACTCGTAGGGGTGCGGACGTTGAGCCAGCGGAGCAAGTTCCTCCTCCCGCTTCCATTCGATCCACGTTTCGATGAGGTCATCGGTAAAGACGCCGCCTTCCGCCAGAAAGGCGTGATCGTTCTCCAGCGCATCGAGAGCCTCTTCCAGCGAGCCGGGCGTGTGACTGTACCCTTCCATTTCATCGGGCTTCATTTCGTAGATATCACGATCCAGCGGTTTACCGGGATCGATTTTGTTCTGGATGCCGTCAATGACCGCCATGAGCATCGCTGTCCAGGTGAGATATCCATTGCACGTAGAATCGGGGCAGCGGAACTCGAACCGCTTAGCCTTGGGATTATCCGAATACATGGGGATTCGAACGGCGGCAGAGCGATTGCGAGCCGATAGGCACAGGTTTACCGGCGCTTCAAACCCCGGCACCAGCCGGCGGTATGAGTTTGTCGTGGGCGCCGCAAAGGCTAAAATCGATGGCGCATGCTTCAGAATACCCCCCACGGCATAAAGCGCCATATCACTCAAGCCGGCATATCCATCGCCGGCAAAGAGCGGCTTGCCGTCTTTCCAGAGGGAAAAGTGACTGTGCATACCGCTACCGTTGTCCTCAAAGATAGGCTTGGGCATGAAGGTCACTGTCTTCCCGTGCTGCTTGGCCACATTGCGGATGATGTATTTGTACCACATGAACTGGTCGGCCATTTTCAAGAGAGGCTGATACAGCATGTCAATTTCAGCCTGTCCCGCCGTTCCCACCTCGTGGTGGTGAGCTTCCACAACAATACCGACTTTTTGCATCTCCTTTACCATCACTCCCCGAAGATCGTGATACGTATCGGTTGGACTTACAGGGAAATATCCCCCCTTGAAGCTCGGTTTATATCCTAGATTAGGCTCTTCAAAACGGGCTGAATTCCAGGCTCCCTCAACGGAGTCGATTTTATACATACCCGTATGCTGATTCTGCTCAAACCGGACTTCATCAAAAATAAAGAACTCTGGTTCAGGTCCGATATAACAGGTATCGGCAATGCCCGTTGACTTCAAATACTCTTCGCCTTTCCGGGCTACATGGCGCGGGTCTCTTGTGTAATCTTCCTTGGTAATGGGGTCTACAATGTTCGCAATTACGCTCACTGTCGGTTCTGCGAAAAAGGTGTCAAGAAACGCCGTGGCGGGATCGGGAACCGCAAGCATGTCTGACATGTGAATGCCCTGCCAGCCCCGAATGGAAGAACCGTCAAAACCGAGTCCATCCTTGAAAGTGTCTTCGTCCAGCGTCTCCACTGGAAAAGAACAGTGCTGCCACGTACCTAACAGATCGACAAATTTCAGGTCGACCATCTCTGCGTTGTTAGAACTGCAAAACTCAAAAAACTCCTTTGGTGTCATGCCTGTTCTCTCCTTTTCTATGTTTTGAGGTTGATTATTCTGAGCCCATCAAGTTTATGGAATCCTATCGATCTTTTTGACAAGAACATCAGAAACATACCTCTAATGCACAAGTCAAAACAGTTAAGTTTAAGGTAGCAAGTTTAAGGAGACACCTGATTATATAAAACATATTTCAGAAATATGGTAGATCATCTTAATAAATTTAATAGAATGTGTACTGCAGCTGATCAGCCAATTGCTGTTGAACCCGTTTCACCTGTCCGTATGCGGATACACTCTTCAATGGGCAGAATAAAGATTTTCCCTCGACCTTTATCGCCGTCCTTTTTAGCTACTTTTGTTATTGCCTCGACAGTTGGCTCTACAAATTCATCGTTTACCGCAATTTCCAATCTGACCTTTTTCAACAGGGTGATTTCATGAGAAATACCACGATATACTTCCTGGACTGGGAACTCTTTCCCCTGCCCCTTGGCATTGGTAACCGTGAACTTGTAGATTTCCTTTTTCAAGAGCTCCTCTTTAATATAAGGAAGCTCCTCTGGCTGGATAATTGCTATAATCAATTTCATAACTTTACTCCTTCAATTTCTCTATTCTACGGTAAAAATCTGAAAACCAGCATACGATTCCATATCGTGCTCTCCAATATCTAAACCGAGTATTTCTTCTTCCTCTGAGACACGCAATCCCATAACAAGTTTTACAACTTGAAAAATGATATTTGCACCAACAAAACAGAACAGAGCATAAGCTCCAACACCTATCGCCTGGGTGCCCAGCTGGTAATCAGTGCTAAAAATGCCAACAGCTAACGTACCCCAGATACCGCAAGCCAAATGAACCGAAATAGCACCAACAGGATCATCGATCTTCATTTTATCCAGCTGTATGACAGCAACCACAACAATGGCTCCTGCTATCAAACCGACAACAACTGAATACATCGGGCTGATGCAATCTGCCCCGGCTGTAATTCCCACCAAACCGGCCAACGAGCCGTTAAGTATCATGGATAGATCAGGCTTCTTTGAAATAATCCAAGATGTCCCCATGGCACCAATCACGCCTGCGGCAGCGGCTAACGTCGTTGTAACAAATACAAACGAAACGGCACCGGGGTCTGCCGAAAGCACCGATCCGCCATTAAACCCATACCAGCCAAACCACAAGAGGAATACGCCGATAGTTGCAAGAGGCATGTTATGACCCAGAATAGGTTTAATCTTACCTTTCCTGGAATATTTCCCCAGACGCGGTCCCAGCGTATAAGCACCCACCAGCGCTGCCCATCCACCGACACTATGAACCAGTGTTGAACCTGCAAAATCATGGAAGTTTTTATCAGCTAGCCATCCTCCACCCCAAGTCCAAGAACCTACAATCGGATAGACAAAGGCGACATAAACTGTTGAGAACACTAAAAAGCTGCTAAGCTTGATTCTTTCGGCAACTGCTCCTGATACAATCGTCGCTGCCGTTGCTGCAAACATGGCCTGGAAGATAAAATCAGTCCAATAGGTATAGGCACCGTCTGCATACCCTATTAACCCTGCAGCACCTTCTGGAGCACTAATTCCAAAACCAGCAAAGCCGAAGATTCCGGAAGAGCCTTCAGTAAAGCCTGGATACATTAGATTGAACCCGCAAACAGCATAAGTCAAAATGCCGATAGCAATAATACTCATATTCTTGAATAGGATATTAACTGTGTTCTTTGCCTGGGTAAGACCTGACTCCAGTGTTGCAAAACCCAAATGCATGATAAACACCAAAAAGGCCGCCACTAACATCCAGGTGTTATTTATAGTAAAGATGGCATCTGCAGCTGTAGGCTCACCATTAGCAAAAAGGAAAGAACCACCTAGCAAGAATACCACCAAGAATATGTTTTTAATTTTCATGCTCTAATCTCCAATTAAAAGCTAACCCCGAAAACAAGAAATGATGTTTGCTGATCTGGATTAATTATGTACGATGCTGTGAAGTTATCTCTACTGGCAGAGACACCAATACTAACCGGTGCAAATTCTCCATCAGTACTATATACACCATCACCCAATCCCAATGAAAGCGCACCATATGTCAATTCAAGATAGATTGAATTATCGTCATCTCCACTTACATTAGCTGCAGTTAGGACACTGACTGTTCCGAGATCCATTCCAGCACTGACCTCTAAGATGTGCTTATCTAAATTGAAAAGAGAATCTTCTCCTGCATATGCAGGAAAGAAATAATCTGTCAACGTCAGCCCAACAGGTCCTACAGTTGTTGAAGCATACAGATCGCATTCATTTCCACTGGGATCTGAAGGACCCGGACTTATGGACCAAGATCCCCAAGCACCAATTGTCACTGGACCGAGTGAAGTTTCAATAGTGGGCTGAACAGCTGCATTGCCAAAATCTGTGCCGCGCCAGACATTACGACTGACAACATCTGCTCCGAAACTCACTTGAGCATTTGCCACTGAGAGGTTCAGTGCCGCAACCACTACTGTTGCTGATAATAGGTGTATTCTTCTATGTAGTATCAGCTTTTTCCTCATTTCTTTGCTCCTATTTATCCTAATTGAATTATCAACAATATTATTATATCGTTTAAATGTTGACATAATATTATTAATATAAATACCAATATAACAAGAATTATTTATGTAATATTAAAATATACCTAAATTTTATAACTTATAGCGCTATTCCGGCCATATATGACCAATGCCGCATGGGTGGAAAAATATTGAATGATTATATAACGACCACTCGAACAGTGAAACAGTTCATCACAACCCTTCCGAAATCCAAATTGCTGTATCCCAACCGATAGCGATGGCAGCCGTCAGTCCGGGAGAGTCAATCCCGACGAGGTTAATCCATCCGGGATAACCCGAATTGTCTTCATGCTGGATATAAAAGTCCGAATATGTACCTTCTGGTACCACCAGTTTTGGACGAATCCCGGCAAAATCGGGCGTTAAATCCTCTTGCTTAAGATCCGGTAAATACCGTTTAGCTTCTTTATAGAAAAAGTCTTTGTCTTCTTCCTGTACACTGTACTCTTCCTTCCGCTCAGGAAGCCAATCGACACTGGGCCCAAGCTTTACATCCCCTCCAGCGTCAAAGCTAGTATGAATTCCAAGGGAATCATCGTTAACATCCGGGAGAGGATAAATCAGATGCTGAAGCCGATTTCGCCACACTGGAGCCAGCTTAAAGTATGAGCCCTTGGAAAAGTGCTGGACCGGTCTGTTGGTATCATCCATACCCCACAGCATTTCCGCCACTCGATCGCTATACAATCCGGCGGCATTCACCACCCAGTTTGCAGTTACCTTGTAACGTGCTTCACCGGGACTTTTCACGGAAATGGAGTATGAATTTCCTTTCGGCTCAACAGCCATGGTCTGTGCATTGAGCAGAAGATCGTGATCACTATCCTCAGAGATTCGATAGAAGGCAGCCATGAGCTCATGAGCAGAGACGATACCCGTGCATCCTACAAACAGTGCCGACGCCACAGATATCTCCGGCTCCACTACGGCTACCTGCTTTTGATCTAGGAGCGACAACTCTGGTACATCATTGGCTTGAGCATTTTCATAGAGCACTTGAAGGTCTTCCTCTTGTCCTTCCTGAGCAACTACAAGCTTCCCGCAACGGCTGTACCAGATATCATTTTCACGACAGAAAGGGTAGAGCTTATCTCTCCCCAGCCGACAGTATCTGGCTTTTAACGAATCAGGAGGGTAGTAGATACCGGAGTGGACTACCTCGCTGTTGCGGCTGGAGGTCCCACGCCCAAAAGCTTCTTCTCTCTCAATTATCAGTACCGATTTAATCCCCTTTTCTGCCAGACCCCGCGCAACGGCCAGTCCTACCACACCGGCACCAATAATCACTACCTCATAATCTGCTGCCATATCTGCTATTCAATAGCCAGCCGTGTCTCCTCTTTGAACGTAGTCATAACAATCATGGTGTGCGTTCGGATAACGCCTACCCACGACTGTATTTTCCGCAACATTCCTTCCAGTTCTGATGTATCGTGGAGCCGTACCTTTAGGATATGAGACCCTTCACCGGTTATGGAGTGACACTCAAGTATTTCATCGGATTCTTTTGCGTGGCGAACCAATTCTTCATAATAATCGGAAGACGACATGACCACCAGAATGAAAGCGGTAACATCGTAGCCTATCTTTTTGGAATCAACTACCGCCCGGAAATCATGAATGTACCCCGCCTCCACGAGCTTTTTGATTCGTTCTGCTGTGGCCGGTACAGACATATCCAACTGTTCAGACGCATCTTTTGCCGTCATTCGGCCGTCTGCCTGCATAAGCTTAAGGAGTTTCTTGTCTTTATCATCCAACATAGTGTGCAAACTTATTTACTTATATAAGGAAATCCACGAATATTTTAAATATTACACGTTTCATGTAAAATTAGTTTTGTTTTAAGTCCTCGGCCCTTCCAAAATACCGGGGACTTATTTATAGTTTGATGTACAGATATAAAAAAAGGGGCAGCCAGCAGGTGCCCCTTTTTATTATCGGTGTTACCTAAAACGGAAGATCGTCCTCATCACCACCTTCGGGCTGGGGAGGAGCATCACTGCTCTCTTTCCCTTTTCCCCCAAGTAATGTGAAGTTATTAACGACCACCTCTGTCTGATAGCGTTTGATACCGTCCTTATCTTCCCAGGACCGTGTTCTCAACCGACCATCAAGATATACAAGCTTTCCTTTCGCAAATAATTTAACAGCATTTTCAGCCTGCTTGCCAAATAACACACAACGATGCCATTCTGTCTGATCTTTTTGTACACCTTCCTTATCGCGCCACCCAGTATTTGTTGCTACACTGAAGTTCAGCACAGCATCACCGGAAGGGAGATACCTGCTTTCAGGATCACTTCCCAAGTGACCTATTAGGATTGTTTTATTTACGCTTCCGCGATCAATAGCCATAACGTTTCTCCTTTTTGTTTAGTTACATTTTAAAGTGTTAATTGCGGGAATATGATTTCAGAAAAAAGCATAAGTCAAGAACTTTTTATTTTCGGCTGCCTAAAGATACCATCTTTATAAAAGATGTTATCTTTCTTTTTTTGTTAACAATACAAAAATGGGGACGCTCCACATGGAAGCACCCCCATTTCTGTCATTTCTATGTAAAACGTATTACTTCATCAACACCAGTTTGCGGGTCTCGGTGAAAGCAACCTCACCGGTAGCATTGCTTCGGGCTGTAATCTGATAGATATACACGCCTGTAGTCACCAACGCACCCCGATCGTTCTTACCGTTCCAGGTGGCCCGGTAGAACCCAGGTTCGTGCTCACCTGTTACCAGTGACCGTACTTTCTGACCCAGCAGGTTGTAGATGTCAATCTTCACATCAGCAATCTCCGGGACGTCATACGGTAACGCAGTTACAGGATTGAACGGGTTCGGGAAGTTCTGGTGCAGAGCAAAGACATCAGGAATGGCTCCGCCGTCAGCAATACCAACACCATCATCTACCACCATCTGTACAGCGATTACATGTTCGCTGAAATAGGTGGAAACCACGATATAAGCATCGTAGGTACCTTCCTCCAGATCACCGGAATTCATGAGAACTTCAATCTCGTCAGCCTCACCAGGATCGAGCGCACCGGATTCAGCAGAGAGTGAGAGCCAATCTACGCCGCCGCCACCCTCGCCAATGGAGAGGTCAACGCTTTCTGAGCTCCCGAATTCACCACCTGAGCCAGCTGGTTCTCCGTCTACAAAGAGGTTGTACCACCCTTCACCGTAGGCACAGCAGATGCCGTCACCATAAGCGTCGTAAATCGTCCACAGATAGTCACCGCCAGTAAGCTCAAGGTCCCACTGGTAGAGAGTAGCCGGATCTGCCAAAGGCCCTCCGGACTCTATGACATTACCATCCCCATCCTGGAGATCCCAGGTAGTTTCACTAGGATAGTTATCGGTCATAATCTCTATGCTCAATAAACCGCGTACACCAGAAGACGAAACCGTCACAACATAATCAAATGACCATCCTCCAGTGTTCTCGATAACGAACTCATGACCTGAAGATTCGCCAGGCATGAGAGTATCTGATATGGCATCCGTTGAAACAGACATAGATGGTGCCATGGGTGTGGCACAGGCATCATTGGAAGCCTCAGACTCACCTTCCGCATAAACTGTAGTCACGTTGAAGCAGTACTCCATGTCGTTTTCGAGACCGGTCACAACAAATTCCTCTATATCGGTCTCACCAACTTGTTCGCCACCCATAAAGACATTGTAGTGGGAGAACGTACCACATTCGTTACCACCACCGCCGCCTGAAGCACAGAACTCTATATCCCAATCGTAAACGCCGGCCGTATAGACGCCAGCCGAATCGGTACCGCAATAACCGTCGCCCGCGGTGCCATCTTCAGAAAGAAGCAATGGGGCAAAATCGTTCACACCGTCTCCAGTATAATCGACACCTAAATCCGTTGCGGG